>NZ_JBDSLS010000281.1:0-22934 GCF_039916245.1 Gelidibacter sp. | reverse complement strand
CAATGTTTTCATCGGATAAGTTGAACACTAAAATGCCACATAGTGTGTGTGAGCTTCATCAATTGGATACCATCGTAACCAATTTAGATCCTCAAGATTCGCGATTGGATGAGTATCGAAAATCGGGTGTGAACATATTATAATACATTCTTTTATTCAACCAGTCTGCGTTTTTTTGCATTCTTTAGGGTTTGATTTTTAAAATAACGCAAAATAATGTTTTTTAATATTATGGATTTGTGAATCCTGAATAGATACTGTAATTACATTACTTGTTAGGTTCATATCTATTCGATAACTTAATGAAACACAATTCAAGAAAGTCGGAAGATTAATAAAACTTCTGATGTCTGATCAATTTTAAGAATTTATCCATGATGAAAAAAATAGGATTTAGTTTCGTGTTTGCTTTTTTGATCCTATCACTGGTGGGCTGCAGATCCTTGAAACATTCAACAAGCGTTTTCGATGCCAAGCTCAACGAAATCTACATCGATTCGATGATGAACAATGCTCTTGAAAAAGGCTTTTTTCCTGGCGCTCAAATTATCGTGGGCAGTAAGGATTCTATTTATATCTCGAAAAATTATGGATATCACGATTACTCAAAAGAACAACAAGTAATACCTGAGGATGTTTACGATTTGGCTTCGATGTCCAAGGTTTTGGGAGCGACCCTTGTGGCTATGCGTTTGGTGGGAGAAGATCAAATAGATTTAAATGATAAGTTAGGCGTTGCGGTTGCTTTTTATAAACATACGCCCATTGCCGATATAACGCTTTTTGAATTATTAACACATACCTCAGGCCTAAAACCTTTCATTACCTTTTATCAAGGTTTACTTTCAACTCCGGATGGATCACCGCTTTTAAATAATGCGAAATCTGAGGATTATCCCGAGTTGTTCGGCGATATGTATGTCCATAAAAATATCATTTATGATCCCCAATATCTTTCCATTGAACCCAAGGACCATTATGTTCAGGTTTATAAAAAGATGTGGTTAAATCCCGAATTTTATAAAACGGTTTCTGGTCAAATAGCTTTGGCGCGTACACATCCTCGAGGCAGCTATTTATACAGCGACTTGAATTTGATTTTGGTACAACAAATGATGGAAGCCAAAACAGGAAAGACCTTGGATGCCTTGGCGCAGGAAAACTTTAAGGACTTGGGCCTTTCAAATATTGGCTACAATCCTTTGAAATGGACGACTGAAGAGCATGTGATCCCGACCGAGATCGATAATTTTTTCAGAAAAGATACCTTACACGGTTATGTGCATGATGAAGCAGCGGCTATTTTAGGTGGTGTTTCTGGAAATGCAGGCTTATTTGCTAATGCCGAATCCATCGCCGTTATTTGTCAGATGTTACTCAATAAAGGAGAATATCGGGGAAAACAAATTCTAAAGCGAAAAGTGGTTAAAAAGTTCACTAAATCGCCACTAGCCAAAAAAGGAATTTATCGTGGCCTCGGTTTTGACAAACGACAGCCCGATGCGTTTTATAAAAAACATGATTTTGGACATACGGGCTATACGGGAACCTTTTTCTTTATGAATCCTGATACAAACAGATTTTTAATTATTCTTTCCAATCGTGTGCATCCAACGCGAACTAACAGACTGATGTATGAGGATGATTTTGGTCCGAAAATTTGGAGACAAATAAATCGTTGAGACTATTAGAGTTGCCTCAAGAAACCATCTGACATTTGAAAACAGAGATTGTACAATGCTTAATATTTGGTATTGGGATTCCTTATGGATGCTCCTAAATATCGTGTTGAATTATTAGCCCTCTTTATACCAACGTACCTGAAAATTTATACCGCTATCCACAAACGCAACATTAAAACGGATCTCTTTTTCTATTTCTAGTTATTATGCCATTAATACTATTAAATTTGTTACTATTCATTTTAATTGAAAAAACACATATATGATTGGTATCGTCGGTGGCGTAGGTCCCTATGCAGGAACAGATTTACTTAATAAAATTTTTAACAATACCCAAGCAAATACGGATCAGGAACATTTGGATGCCATTTTGATATCCATGTCTTCCACAATTGATGATCGTACCGAATATTTAATTGGGAATACAGAAGATAATCCAGCTCATGCTATCGTAAAAGTGCTTTTAAAGCTGGAAAAGGCAGGTGCAACTATTGCAGGAATTCCTTGCAATACGGCGCATTCAGACCAAATATTCGAGGTTATTCAAAGTGAACTAAAAAAAGCCAACAGCACTATTGAACTGTTACATATGATTAATGAAACGGTAGCGTTTATTGCTGACCATTATCCTAAGGTCACTAAAATAGGCGTGTTGTCCACTACGGGAACTTATAAAAGTAAATTATATGCCTCTGCATTACAATCAAAAGGCTACGAAGTGATTGTGCCGTCATTGGAAATGCAAGAAAATAGTATTCATCCCGCTATTTACCATAAAACCTATGGCATTAAAACCACGTCCAATCCGATACATCCACAGGCGAGGGAAAATTTAATGCAAGGCATGGCCTTTCTTAAAGAGGAGGGGGCAGAAATCGCCATTTTGGGCTGTACAGAAATCCCTCTGGCCATTACAGAGTCAAATATTAATGGGGTCATCACTATCGATCCTACCAATATTTTGGCGAGAGCCTTAATTTATAAAAGTAATCCTGATAAACTGAAACCACTTTAAATCGTTATTTATGTCAAAAAAAATAATCAGCTTCTTAATTATATTGAATGTTACATTTAGCATCCACGCTCAAGAACGTGCTAGAGCAAGAGATTTAGGAATTGCACCAGGTATTCTTACGCCTGGGCATTTTAATGCCATTACCGACGTCAAAGGTGTTGCGGTGGGTCAAAAGACGCTAATTATAGGTGATTCCATTCGCACGGGAGTGACCGTGATTATGCCACATCAAGGCAATGTATTTCAAGAGAAAGTTCCTGCAGCCGTTTTTGTTGGCAACGGATTTGGAAAAGCTATCGGTACCACGCAAATCGTAGAACTTGGAAATCTGGAATCGCCCATTGCATTGACCAATACACTTAATGCGTTTTTGGTAGCAAATGCTTTGATAGATTACACGTTATCCATTCCTGAGAATGCTGGACTTCGCTCTGTAAACCCGGTGGTTGGCGAAACCAACGATGGATGGTTCAATGACATTAGAGGCCGTCACGTAACCACTTCTCATGTTCAAGAGGCCATAAAATCGGCCACCATGGGGAAAGTTGAAGAAGGAAACGTGGGCGCAGGAACCGGAACAAGAGCGTTAGGATTTAAAGGCGGCATCGGAACCTCCTCTCGGGTGCTCCCAAAGGACAAAGGCGGCTATACCGTTGGGGTCCTGGTTCAAACTAATTTTGGAGGCATTCTGACCATAAATGGCGCTCCTGTAGGAAAAGAATTGAATAACTTTTACATGGCGGAAGATGTGCCTTATGTGGTGGATGGGTCGTGTATGATCATCATTGCTACGGATGCCCCATTATCGGCACGCAATTTAGAGCGCTTAGCAAAACGATCCTTTTTAGCTTTTGGAAAGGTGGGCTCTTTTTCGTCCAACGGCAGTGGCGATTATAGCATTGCCTTTAGCACGCATCCAGACTTGCGAATTCCTCACGACTCTAAAGAAATGGAAAGAAAAATCATAGATGTTCCGAATGATGAAATGTCTCCCTTATTTCTTGCCGTACTTGAGGCTAGTGAAGAAGCTATTTATAATTCACTTTTTATGGCCACTGACATGACAGGTCAAAAAGGACGAACGATGAAAGCATTGCCTATTGCCGAAACCCTCAAAATCATGGATAAGTATAATGCGCGTGAAAAACCAAAGAATAAGAAAAAATAACTAGGAGCGCAGCGAAAGCTGTTTTCAGCAATTTTTTAATGGATGGATTGGCCGAGCGTTTTTGATGAAATCGCTCGGCCAATTCTTTTTCGCCATTTTGTTGAGTTTTTTAGTTGGGTTGCATTTGCGAAATTGGTTTCTAACATCCAAATCTTATAGCTTCTTTTCAGTATTGTAAAATATAGAAAAGAATTTTTATTTTATATTCATTCCAAATTATCTTTTTTAATTAAGCGCTAACCCTTTCTCAAAGGGTTAAAATCACACTCCTTTTTTAATAAATATTTCTGATTGAACAGGTTGATTAGAGTCTCTTGGTTTAACAGGAAAATAACTACAAACTGAATATGTGACGCTCTTCAAGTCGGCAAGCCTCTATTTTCAGAATTGACCTTTTAAACTGAATTCTGGTATATGTAAGCTTGTTTTCTGAATGAATTCAGGCCTTAATAAGTGATTTTATTCTATTTCCACCGACTCAAAATAAACTTCTTTTTAACCTTTCTTATGCCAAGCTCAATTTGCATTTCTGAAAAATAAAATTATATTTGTTAAGGTTACTATAAAGTTTTGTTAATAAAACTGCTATAATCTTCACAAATTAACTAACTAATTATTTAAACTATGAGAGTGAAAAAATTTGGAATTCTAACATTTCTACTTTTGTTTCTGGTTCAAACTGGTTTTGCACAGGAAAAAATTGTAAGCGGCACCGTAATAGATAATAATGGCGTACCAATAGCTGGGGCCAATATTATCATTAATGGCACAGCCCGTGGTACAACTACGGACTTCGATGGAAAGTATACGATTAACGTTGCTGAAGGACAAACGCTTGTTTTTACAAGTGTTGGATACAATGAGCAAAAAATCACTGTAAAAACTTCTAATACGATTGATGTCACTCTTATGGAAGGCGTGGCCTTGGATGAGGTTTTCGTTGTAGCCTATGGGACGGCAACCAAAGAAAGCTATACGGGTTCAGCTGACGTTATTAAAGCATCAGATCTTCAGTTAGCTCAAAATACTTCTTTTCAAGACGCCTTGGTCGGTAAAGCACCAGGTGTTCAGATAACAAAGGGATCAGGGCAAGTGGGATCGGCAACCAGTATACAAATTAGAGGGGTTGGGTCGATAAACGCTTCAACAGAACCATTGTATGTGATCGATGGTGTTCCTGTTGCTTCTGATAACTCGGGGCAATTGCAAGGCTATATTTATACCAGCAATAACGTTTTAAACTCATTGAATCCTGAGGACATCGAGTCGATTTCAATTTTAAAGGATGCTGCAGCCTCATCTCTTTACGGGTCGCGAGCGGCTAATGGTGTGGTTTTAATCACGACCAAAAAAGGAAAGACAGGAGAGCCAAAAATTAGTTTAAAAACGTCCATAGGTTTTTCTCCTTCTTGGGCAACCGACAACTGGGAACCGGCTAGTACTGAGGATAACCTTGACTATCTATATCGTGTCTATTATGATGCTGAGTTGTCTGGAGGTGGCACTGCGGTACAATCTAATGCCTATGCTTTAAGATCCTTAAACAATCGCTTTGGGAAATATGGATATATTTTTGCCACCAATGGTACTGGTCCAGGCGAGAACCTTGTGATTACAGGTAAAACAGATGGCGTCTTAAATAGAGAAGGTCAATTTTACAATTGGCAAGATGAATTTTTTAGAAACGCTGTCAACTTAACAAATGATGTTGCGGTAAGTGGTGGAACAGATAAAACTACCTACTTTTCATCCTTCTCTTATACCCGAAATGACGGCCGTGTGAAAGAAAATAATTATGACCGCTTCTCTGGACGTGTCAATGTGATTCAAAAAATAGGCAATTTTATTGAATTTGGATCCAATGTCAATGTTTCCGGAAGTACATTAACCGGTTTTAATGATACCAATAATGCTGGAGCGAATTATTTTCAGGCCGTCCGCAGCCGTTTATTTGGAGTGTATTGGCCAACCGATTATAAAACTGGCCAAACCTATACTGGGCGTTATGGAAATAGCTTCGCTTACAATAACTTGTTTCATGATAATGAATGGGAAAATTTCTCAAAAGTTTTTCAAACACGCATCATAGAAACCGTTAAAGTGAATATTTTACCAGAATTAACAGCACAAACGATTTTCTCTTATGACAATAGCGAAACGAAAGACCACCTTTATTATAGTCGTTTACATTATAATGGTAAGGGATTGGGAGAAGTGAACGAAATGTCTACCAATGAAAAGCGTGCCGTTTCTTCGACGACTTTAGTCTATGACAAAAGTTTTGGAGTGCATAATTTCAATGCACTTGTAGGTTTTGAAACGGAGCGCAATCGAACTACTTTTCAAAGATCAACAGGTACAGATTTACCAGCGAGTGGATTGCACACTGTTTCAACTGCAGGAGACACTGATGCCGCTGCTCATGCTTGGGGTAACTCCATGATGTCCTACTTGTCAAAATTGGAATATAATTACAATAGAAAATATCATTTGGCGGGATCTTTACGGAGAGATGGAAGTTCAAAACTAGGACCGAACTCACGTTGGGGGAATTTCTGGTCGGTATCAGGTGCTTGGAGTATCGATAAAGAACCATTCATGGAAAATATTGAAACTATTAGTTCACTAAGAATTCGTGCTTCCTACGGAATCAACGGTACTTTACCACCATCTAATTATGGCTGGAGATCTTTAATAGGCTATTCTGCTAAATACATGAGCTTACCAGGTTCAGAGCTTACTAATATTTCTGATCCTAATCTTTCTTGGGAAACGAATAGTATTTCGGACGTGGCTTTGGAATTCGGATTGTTCAAAAACAGACTTTATGGAACTATCGAATATTTTAATCGTGATTCGAACGACCTTTTACAAAGTGTTCCAATTTCAAGAGTTACCGGTTTTAGTTCAACTTTAAGAAATATTGGGTCAATTAACAATCATGGCATCGAATTACAACTTGGCGGTAAAATTATTGATAGCAAAGATTTTGTATGGAGCGCGAGTGCGAATGCTTCCTTTGTGAAGTCAACCGTTAAAACCTTGAATGAAGGTGCAGATATCAGATGGTATGACAATGTCGATAAAAGAGCCCAATACATTTATAGAGAAGGAGAATCTACACTGGCATTTTATGGTTATGAGTATGCGGGAGTAGACCGCACTAATGGCGTTAATATGTTTTACGTCAATGATCCAGCCAGCGCTACTGCGGGTGACTTTTTACTAAATGGTAGAGGTGCAACCTACGATTTTAATAAAGCTAATGAAACCATTATTGGAGATGCCTTTCCAGATGTTCAAGGAGGATTTAACACTCAGGTAGCGTATAAAGGTGTTTCACTTGGATTAAACTTTATTTATAAAATTGGAGGATACCTTTATGATTCTGTTGACCAGCAAGTTGCTGATGATGGACTTTATTGGGAAAGAATGCGTTCAC
Organism: Gelidibacter sp.; assembly: GCF_039916245.1. GTDB lineage: Bacteria > Bacteroidota > Bacteroidia > Flavobacteriales > Flavobacteriaceae > Gelidibacter. The sequence continues at coordinate 15,627 of NZ_JBDSLS010000281.1, read as the reverse complement.
AATATGCTGTTGACAATATGTGGACTGAAGAAAACCCAAATGGATCCTTGCCTAAAGTTAGAGGTACCGATGAAGAAGGCGTAACTCAATACAGTAGCCGACACCTTTATGACGCTACCTTTTTGAGATTGAAAAACATCAACTTGGGCTATGATTTTCCTTCGTCCGTAACAGAAAAAATGAAACTTTCAAGCCTAAGAGTATTTGCTGTGGGAACAAACTTATTTACCTCTTCAAAATACAAGTATGCGGATCCTGAAGTAAATCAATTTGCAACCAAAGGTTGGGAGTTGCCTTTTGCAAAAAACTACACTTTTGGTATTGAATTAAGCTTCTAAACGAAAAATGAAAAACATGAAAAACATGAAACACATGAAATATTTAAATAAAACATCGCTGGTTATAATAACGGCTTTAATCATGTCTTTGGGGTTCACTTCCTGTGAGGAGGATTTTTTAGATGTCCCACCAACAAATGCTGGCGATTCATCTACAGCCATTGGAACTGTAGCCGATGCAAAAGTGATGCTATCAGGAATCATGCGTAGAATGACCGACCTTACTTATTATGGACGTAACTTTATGGTATATGCTGAAGCAAAAGGAGGTGAGGTCACTACCCGAACCTTGGGAAGGGGGTTGAGTGATATGTATACTTTTAATAGTACACCGACATCAAATACTTTTGAAGAATTTTGGAATGGTATGTACAATAGAATTTTACAAACCAATTATCTTATAGAGAGCATTGATAAAGTGCAAGGCGAAGGTAATTTTAACGATATAAAAGGACAAGCCTTAACGCTTCGTGCCATACTATATTTTGACTTGGTTCGAATTTACGGCAAGCCTTATACCTTCGACAAAGCATCATATGGCGTTCCAAACATTTTAACTCCAATTGATGCTTTAGAGCAACCTTTAAGAGCGTCGGTAGAAGATAACTACAAACAGATCATGATTGATTTGTTGGCAGCTGAATCGCTTTTATCTAAATCCAAAAACAATGGTTACCTAAACTATTATGCTAATAAAGCAATGCAGGCACGCGTCTATTTGAGTATGGCTAATTATCCTCAAGCGCTTGCTGCTGCTCAGGAAGTGATCAATTCAGGAACGTATCAACTGTATTCCAATAGTGCATGGGTAGATTCTTGGACAAAACAATTTGGTTCCGAATCAATTTTTGAATTAGGGATTGTGCCTAATGAAAACGATCATGGCAATGGCAGCTTGAGTATTTATTTCAGAAAGCAACTGTATGGATCCAGTAGTGCCAACGGACAATATTTTGCGAGTGATTACTATATAGCGCGATTAGGCCAGGATGCAAGTGATGTGAGATGGGGGATTATGGGCGACGATAGAGAGTTTGCTTCTGAAGCCATTCACTTGGGGGCAAGTTATAAGTATAGTGGAAATACGCTGCTTGCTGGTGATGGAAAATCAACGCCTACAGCGGTTAACATTAAAGTGATCAGATTATCAGAAGTATATTTAATCGCCGCAGAAGCAGCTTTTCATTCTGACAAAGATTTGGCTGCCGATTACCTGAATGCGATTCGTAAAAGAGCTCCTAATCTAGCTCCGGCCACAGCAGGTACTATCAGTATTGATATGATTTTGGATGAGAAAAGTAAGGAGCTTTTCACTGAAGGGCAACGCTATTTTGATATGCTCCGCTTAGGAAAACCAATTACTTTTAATGATGATTTTAATGATCTGCCGATTATAGCAAGACCTAAGACCATTGATCTGACTTTTAATAAGATTGTTCTGCCAATTCCAAAGAATGAAATTAATGCTAATCCTGGACTTGGTGCACAACAGAATCCCGGGTACTAAAATAGAAAAGCATTTAATTTAATCTGGACAAACAGACCGCTAAAAGCCTAAGAAATCTTTGATTTTTTAGGCTTTTTTTATTTGCTTAGGTTGTATTCCAAACAGAAGGATCAAACCATTTTTACGATTACTTCAAACTTTAGGCAAGAATCGATATGCTTTATTATGAAAAAACAATCAGACAATTTGATTTGGTTGGTGTTGATTCAAAATCAGTCGATACAGAGTTAAGATCGAAACGAAATTTTAAAATTTTCAAATCTTCATAAAATTTTCGAAAAGCTTATCTTTGTGCATTACATCCATAAGTAATTTATCCTATGCAAAAGGGTTCATTTTTAAAAAACAGTTGCTGTTTTTTAGTAGTCTTATTATCTGTTGTTTTATCATTTGAAGGACTGGCGCAAGATAAAAAAACAAAAGTGGCTTTGGTCTTGAGTGGTGGAGGTGCGAAAGGTTTGGCGCATATCCCCGCATTGCAGGCGCTCGATTCATTGGGAATTGTACCCGATTTGGTGGTGGGAAACAGTATGGGGAGTATTGTGGGTGGACTTTATGCTGCGGGGTATTCTGGAGATAGCATTGCGAGTCTTACAAAAAACCCGATAAACTTCGCTTTTTTATAGGCGTTGGATTTCAATTAAATCGTTCCAATTAAATAGAGTTTCTAGTTATAAAAACAGACTTAAACTAACTTTCCACTTGGATAAAATTTCAGTTTAAGGTACATTGTTTTTTAATACATCCGACGGTTACTTCAGCTCATAATTTAGGATCTTTTCAACACGAATTATCAATCCCCGATATTCCCAATTAATACGGAAATCTTTATGTTAAAATCATGATGGAAATCATGTGAATTGACAAAAATTTAGATCTGAAATTACCCCACGAAACAGCTGTGAAATCTCTTGATTATATAGGGGTAACGGCCTTTGCTTTAAGAAATGAAATGCCTATTTTTGTTCCATATTTGAAAGGAAAATATTTAAACATAGTTGTATAAAAATATGTCAAAAAAAACAACCAACAAGGGCATTTATATTGCCACCACAGAACCCAATATCGGGAAGTCGATTATTTCTCTCGGACTCATGCAATCACTATTGGGAAAAGCAGCCAAAGTAGCTTATTTCAGACCGATTATCGACGATTTCAAGCCCGGTAAAATCGATAACCATATCAATACCGTGTCAAGTTATTTCAAATTGGATATCAAGTTTGAAGATGCTTACGCATTTACCAGGAGCGAGGTTATTCGTAAGAAGAATGAAAACAAGGACGATGAGATTCTTGGTAAGATCATTGAAAAATATAAGGCCCTTGAAGCGCGTTTCGACTTTATTTTGGTGGAAGGCACCAGTTTTATTGGTGAAGGCTCTATCATGGAGTTTGACATGAACGTTTTGATTGCCAAAAACTTAGGTGTCCCAGCCATTATTATTGGCGGAGGTGTTGGAAAAACATTGGAGGAATTTGTGGGTAACTTACAAATGGCGTTTGATTCCTTTAGAGACAAAGGTGTCGAAGTTATCGCCGTGATCGCCAATAAAATAGAACCAAAAAATCTTACTCTGGTAGTATCGGAATTAGAAAAATATCTGCCTTCAGAGGTCATTGTAAGCGCCATTCCGTTAAACAGCACTTTGGCGAATCCGTCCATTAAGGAAATTGTGGACACTTTAGATGCCAAAGTTCTTTTTGGAGAAGCTTTTATTAATAATCAAGCGGGCCACTTTAGTGTGGGCGCCATGCAACTGCCCAATTATCTCAATCATTTAAAAGAAAATGCCTTGGTGATCACGCCTGGTGACCGCGCCGATATTATTTTGGGTGCGCTCCAAGCTAATATTTCAGATAATTACCCATCCATATCAGGAATTGTGCTGACCGGTGGCATTATGCCGGAAGACTCCATTCTCAAACTTATTGAAGGACAGCCCGATGTTGTGCCTATTATTTTGGTTGAAGGCGGAACCTTCTCGGTCACAAACTGTATCGGGAATATCCAATCGCAGATTTATGCCGAAAACACAGACAAGATCACGACGTCCATTAAGGAATTTGAAAAATACGTCAAAGTAGACGCCTTGGTTGAACGTCTGATTACCTTCGAAACCAAGGGCATTACGCCGCGAATGTTTCAGTATAATTTGTTTCAAAAAGCAAAAGTCAATAAAAAACATATTGTCTTGCCCGAAGGATTGGATGAGCGCATCTTGCGCGCCACCAAACGATTGGTGGATCTTGATGTCGTGACCATAACCTTACTTGGCGATAAAAAACAGATTGAGGATAAAATTGTAGCCTTGGATATTGGATTGGATCTGAACAAGGTGACGGTTATAAATCCTATTGAATCTGCTTATTTTGAATCCTATTCAGAAACGCTTTATGAACTTCGCAAACACAAGAATGTCAATTTGGCGATGGCTAAGGATTTCATGGAGGATGTGTCCTATTTTGGGACGATGATGGTTTATAAAGGCGATGCCGACGGGATGGTTTCGGGTGCCGCACATACCACGCAACATACCATTCTGCCCGCACTTCAATTTATTAAAACCAAACCAGAAGCGCCGATTGTGTCTTCGGTGTTTTTCATGCTCTTGGACGATCGCGTTTCGGTGTATGGCGATTGTGCCATTAATCCAAACCCAACCGCGATACAATTGGCAGATATTGCCATTTCCTCTGCAGCCACCAGTTTGGTTTTTGGGATTGAACCAAAAATTGCGATGTTATCCTATTCTTCAGGATCATCAGGAGTAGGAGCAGATGTGGAACGTGTACGTGAAGCTACAAGAATCGTCAAAGAAAAAAGACCTGATCTCAAAGTAGAAGGGCCTATCCAATATGACGCCGCGGTAGATATGCATGTGGGTAAACTAAAACTTCCAGATTCGGAAGTTGCAGGTCAAGCCAATGTCTTTATTTTCCCTGATTTGAATACCGGAAACAACACCTATAAAGCGGTACAACGCGAAACAAAAGCCTTAGCCATTGGGCCAATCATTCAAGGTTTGAATAAACCAGTTAACGATTTAAGTCGGGGCTGCACCGTAGATGATATTTATAACACCATTATTGTGACAGCAATTCAGGCGCAAGGGATTTAAAATATTTTTAAATGTAGTCCCTGTCTGCGGACAGGGGAACGCTTCGCTCTAAATATCAAGAATTATGACAAAAGTCGAAAAATAAAAAAACATGAAAATATTAATCATCAATTCTGGAAGCTCTTCCATCAAATTTCAGTTAATGGATATGCCTTCCGAAACCTTGATATGTTCAGGATTAGTGGAGCGCATTGGCTATCAATTTGCCACTATAAACTACAAAACAGGTAAAACTACAATTCAGCACACCCATAATATAGAAAATCACAAACAAGGACTACGCAAAGTTGTTGATTTGTTGCTCGATAAAGAAAATGGTGTCATTGCCAAAACGGATGAAATCGAAGTAGTAGGACATCGTGTGGTTCACGGCGGCAACTCGTTTTCAGACACGACGTTAATCACCTCGGAAGTGAAGGCTAAGATTCAACAATATGCAGCATTGGCACCTTTGCACAATCCTGGGAATCTTGAAGGTATTCTGGTGGCTGAAGAGATTTTCCCTTCAGCAAAACAAGTTGCCATTTTCGATACCGCTTTTCATCAAACGATTCCGGAAAAGGCTAAAAAATATGCCATTCCTAATGCACTTTATGAAGAGCATGGCATTCAAGTGTACGGATTTCACGGCACAAGCCACCAATATGTTTCTGAGAAAGCAATTGCTTATTTAAAGCCTAAAGCCTCAAAAATCATTACCATTCACTTAGGAAATGGCTGCAGTATGACCGCCGTTAAAGATGGTAAAAGTATTGACCACACCTTAGGTTTCACGCCGTCCAACGGTTTGATTATGGGATCCAGAAGTGGCGATATCGATCATGCCATTATTTTCCATTTGGTCAATAACTTGAATTATACGTTGGATGAAGTCAAAACACTCCTCACAAACAAAAGTGGGATGTTGGGCCTAACCGGACATATGGATTTAAGAGATATTCAAGCAGAAGCTGAAAAAGGAGATAAGGATTGCATCCTTGCTTTGACCATGAACGCCTATCGCATTAAAAAATACATTGGTTCCTACGCAGCAGCAATGAACGGATTGGATGCGATTATTTTTACGGCGGGCATTGGAGAAAACTCCAGTGTGATCCGTAAGATGGTTTGTGAAGACATGGATTTCTTCGGAATTATTTTAGATGAAGCCAAAAACGAATTAAGATCCGAAGGTTTACGAGAAATCAATACGGCGTTTTCCAAAGTGAAAGTTTTGGTCATTCCTACCAATGAGGAATTGGAGATAGCAAAACAGGCTTTTGAGTTGTTGAGTTAGTTACTTTAGAAATATTAATAACGATCCGTAACGGATCAAAATGAAACACTGCGAATCTTGATATTTGCGGTGTTTTTTTTGTTAAAAATTTAAAATTCTGGAAATAAAAGGTATCACCGAAAATTCAATATAATTAAGCCCTTATTATTCCTTACCTTAATGATTTTAATATTTTGAACCATTAAGGCATTAAAATAATTAAGCGTGAAGGTAATTGACAAGGCTCTTAATGTCCTTAATTCCTTAATTTTTTTCTTAATGTTTATATTTTTCTGAATCATTATTAAGATAAAAGTACCACATCTAGATTCTGTTGATTAGTAATTGTTACCTACCATTAGAGGGGTAACTTTCTGTTGTTCAGTACGGTAAAATAGTATATCTTACTTAGAATTATTGGTTCTAAAACTACTTATACATTCCAAATATGGAGGATTAAAGTTTATTTCGTATTAGTACATTCAAGTTATATAAAACCTGAAAACATCAGAAATGGAAAAATCAATATCCCAAAACGATTTAGAATTACATCAAGCTTTTGAGATAATTCTTTCGATAAAAACGTTCACCACTTATATTTCAGATATAGCAGAAATGATTTATAAGGGTTCTCTAAATTCAGAAAATCTAAACACTATTGTAAATGAATACAAAATAAAAAATATCTATAATGGAAAATGCAGAGAATTTGATAACAATCAAAAATTAGAGTTTGACCATATTATTCCCTTTTCAAAAGGAGGTTCAAATACATATCGTAACATCCCACTTTTGTGTGAACCCTGTAATCGGAGAAATCAAATAATATCGGATAAAATATAGTGCACAACACCATGAAATTACTCTCTTACAATCATCACTGTTGGCATTAATTAATCCATTTAAAAAAACCATAAACCCTTGAAAAAAATCCTACCATTACTCATTTGCACTTTAATATCCTTCGGAGTTAAAGCCCAAAGTCTTATCGGGGCTTGGGAAAGCACTGCAACTTCTGGAAGCAGACAATTATAAAAATGATCATATGTCTTACTATATAACTGATATGAAAGGTAAGTTGCTGGATAAAGGTGTTATAGCGAAGGCGACCTTAACCAATAATAAAACTGAAATCAATGTCATTTTACTTCCTGTATCAAATTACATTTTAAGTGTTTTTGAAGATGATAAAAAAGTGGAATCCTTCAAAAACATAAAAACAAACAAATATTAATGACATGTTTATTATTTAAGAATTGAAAAATATAGGATTTTTTGGGAATTTTTCCAATATTTGAAAAACATGAATTCCATCAGCTCATCCAAAATTTCCATTGGAAATAATAATCAGCCCCTATATATGAAAATTAAAACCAAAGTTAATTTTAAAGAATACGTAAAGCTGCTTTTTAGCTTAGCGTATGAAAAGACGATACTGAGATTGCTCTTAGGTGTGGCTTTTTTAATATTGCTGTGGATTATCTTCTTTAATTTAGAAATTTTCGATCTTCCAAAACCGCTTATTTATCAATATGTGACCTTGATCTTAATCGCTGTGGTGCAGCCAACTGGCCTTTATTTGACCATGCGACGGACTTATAAGTCCAGTAATCAATTACAGGAAACTTCAGAGTTTGTAATGTCGCCTAAAGACTTTAAGATTAATGGCGAATCGTATTATATGGAAGTGAAATGGGAAAAATTGTTCAAGATTGTTGAAAAACGAAATTGGTTTTTACTCTATCAAAATAGTTTGTCGGCGATATTGATTCCTAAAAAAGATATGAGTGCCACGGATATCAAAAGTTTTAGACAAATCGTAAAAGGCATAAACGACGTGCCAGTTGAATTGTTGGATACCAAAGGTCTGAAGGTAATAAATTGGAGTTAACCGATTGATTTTCCTTTATCTTGAGGTTAAAACCTTCTCGAATTTGGTTACCAAATTCGTAGATTCCTTTTAAGGTTTCAATGATTCATTAATTATTGCAGCTAATTGTTTGTGTATTACATGCCATCAAAAGATACTTTCATAATGAACCTCCAAGACCATTATAATCAACTTTATAAAGATTCCATCACTAAAATCACTTCCGATCATTACGAAATCGATCCGCTTATAAATTCTGATCAGGATGATCGTTTTGGATTGTCGCTCATCATCAGACCATCTGTTGCTATTAAAAATGAAATTCAGAAATTCCTCAACGAACTGAATAGCATTGAACCCAATCAATATTACTACCCCAATTCAGACATTCATATTACTGTCATCTCTGTGATTTCGTGTTATAGCGGACTGCAACTATCACAAATTAAGGTTCCCGCATACATTAAGCTTATCGCAAATAGCCTCAAAAATCAGGAAGCAATGACCTTAAGTTTAAAAGGCATTACAGCCTCGGCGTCCTGTATCATGATTCAAGGTTTTACAAATGATGATAGCTTAAATCAGCTGAGAGATCGATTAAGAAAGGAGTTTATAAACTCTGATTTGGAACAGAGTATGGATGAGCGCTATCTCATTCAAACCGCGCATGCTACAGTATTTCGTTTTAAGGAGAAATTAGCGCAAAAAGAAAAATTTCTAGAAATTATTGAAAAGTATAGAGCTTATGACTTTGGAACTTTTAGCGTAGATGGCATCGAACTGGTTTATAATAATTGGTACCACCAGGAACGATTTGTGACCAAGCTTCATCATTTTAAAATAAATAAAATTCCCGAGATCGGATAAACAATTTTCGTAAAATTTACTGGACACGAATGTTTTTAAACTAAAAAAGCAAACCTATGATGGTTTGCTTTTTTGATGTGAGCCCGACAGGATTCGAACCTGTGACCGCCTCCTTAGAAGGGAGGTGCTCTATCCAACTGAGCTACGAGCCCATTCAAGAACTGACGTTCTGAAATGGTAAAAACAAATTTTCATTTGTCTTACGGTCGGCAAATATACAATTTCTATTAAAAGAACATAACTAAATCGTAAAAAAAACACTTAAAGATTCATAATAAATATCGTCTTTTTTGAAACTCTCTAATAACCAGTTTCTTGACATTTAAATGTATTATGGTATTCCTTAGAAATTATTACATTATTTCATGTTAATCCTTTCTATCATCATCACGCCACGCACTCAAAATTTTTTTAACAGAAGCCGTGACCGCGTCGCTTACTTCCTCCGTCTGGATGCGATTTGAGTTAGTGGATTAATGTTAACATCGAATCAGAATAAATAAAAAAATAGAATTTCATCAACTATTTAAATGTTTAGAACCTCAGATTAATTTAATCTGAGGTTTTTTTATTCTACGTGTAATTTGATAATAAATCTAAATTTCTGTATTAGAATTAAACCGAAAACAATTAATTCTAAATTAAATAACATCCTACTTATTAGGTCGCTTCCCTTTGCCATAGTCCATACAGTAACATAGGTTACACTCATTGCCATCTTAACCGACTATCTTTGCCCATGAGGTGTACAAGCATCTCTTTATAATAAATAATCCCCAATTTTTTAAAAAAGTAGTATGAAAAATCAATTTTTAATGATCGCTTTTATTCTTGTAGGCTCTGTATTTTACACAGCAGTATCCGCTCAATCACTAAGTGTTTCAGACATTGAGAATTCCGTCAAAAACGACGGTAAGTATGCGATCCTCGTTCCGAATGCACGCTATTTTCAAGCCGCCGTGATGACGGGTAAGGAACTTAAAACCAACAATCCGAAAATGGATTTTGAGATTGTACTCATCAGTGCCGTCGCTAAAGATTTGGCTACGGATGAAAGTCTGAAATCCTTTATTGAAATCAGTGAAAAAATGGGCGTACGCATTGTGGTTTGTGAGTCGGCGATGAATCACTTTGGCGTGAAAAAATCAGACTATCATCCTTCAATTAAAACAACACCTGACGGTTTTGCTTATATGTTCGGTTTGCAGGAAAATGGTTACAAAACAATTTCATTATAATTGAAATTAGTTGCATTACTCTACTATGATAAAAGAAAAAACCCTCAATCGAGGGTCTTTTCATTCTTATTTTAGAATACATCAAATTATCTGATTTTTTAAAGCACTATACTCTATGTAAAGACTAAAGTTATGGTGCTTTAGAATTCTTTTATCATTGCAAACTTTATGTCCTAAATCAAATAAATATTATAATCCAACAATGGCAGGCAATCTGGATATAAAAGCGTCATGTACTACTTGCGGGGCAGAAATATGTCCCTTTTTTTGTTGATTGGCTGCATATAAATAACCTTGTCTGGCTGCTTCGATGCGCTGATTTGGAGTTCCGTGGTGTCCTGGGCTAGTGAAGCCACAATCGCCAATATTGTAAAAAGCCGAAAGTACATCTTCAACTCTTTTCCAGTTATAGGTACCACCAAGCTTATGAGTTAAATAATAACCGGTAAGAAAGTCTGCTTCTAGTTCTGTCATTCGGGTCGACTCTGGAGTGCCATTAAATGCCGGGACTGGATAATTCCAAATGTTATAATTCTTAAATTGTATTTGGTGACCCCATTCGTGGGCAAGAATACTGGACCAAATTACTTTAGGGTCTAAGCCAGTTTCTGATAACATAGATACAATCCCGTCACCTATAACAATAAATCCGTCGAAAGTTGCAAAACCATCTGAAGCATAAAATGGGTTTTCTGGTATTTGATCACTTGCAGTATTAAAGTGTTCCGCAATACTCAAAAAATAATCGACATCGGCGGGTGATGCACTAGAATAATTCTCATAAATGAAACGAATAAAATCCAAATCTTGTAAAGAAGAAGTGTGCTGGCCTCTAACCGTTATTAAATTGGGCATATTCCAGAATTTTTCTAAACTTCTGACGTTATTTTTGACGTAGTTTGTGTACTCACCATTTGCTCCAAAAGTATCAGCATTTTTATAATCATCCAACGCAGCAATTTGATTAATTACGAAATAGTCGTCTAAAATAACACTGATAGCGTCTGGATTGCCGTCCCAATTGGAGATAAACCCATTGATGAGCGCATTATTATAATAGGAGGTAACAGCTCTAAATGGCGTATTATCGCACTCACTAGGTATAACTGCCTTGTTTAGATCGTGCGAGAAATCGTGGACTTTTTTTCCGGAGATGGTCCAATTCAAATTTCCTACAATACCGTCAGATATAGTATTTTCAAGCGTTGATGAACGACCTTGAACTTGTCTCTTATCAAGCTCTAAAGAATGTTCTGATGGTTTTTTTAGCTCATCGGTACTACAGGACGCTAGTATTAAACCGAAAGCTACGGCAACTAATACTTTTTTCTTTGTTGTTTTCATAATTAATGGTTTTTCGTTAATAAATTCCTATCATGAATTTAAGGAATTTTATGTTAAAAAAGACGATCAATTAATTCTTTAAATCAAATTTCAACCTTTGAACAGCTTGTGAATGTGTGCTTTAGAGGTAAACAGCAATAGATTTATAAGAAAAACATAGCCAGGGCAATCTAATCTTCATTTTTTAAATGCTAGTCCAACAAACCATTCAAAACTAAATTAGAAATAGATTTCTCAGAGTGTTTTTGATTAAGTGATCAAATGAAATGGAGTGTTAGCACTATTGTTTCCAAAACTCAAATTCCTCCCACCTTCTTTATTACGGAATGCATGTGGCAGTGATCCAAAAAATTTATCAATTATAAACTTGTGTTGTTTTTAAAAAACTAGTGTAATGCTACCTAATATTGGAATTCTTAGACTGCGTTATAATTCCACGTATTATTATTGGGAGTAAATATGGGATAATCTAAAATAAAAACTTCTTCTTGGAAAAAGCCACAGCTATAAATTTATTTTCCATGAACTAAATATCGCCCACCTTTTAGATTTTTAAAAACTGTATCGGTTTTCGCTTAGGGATGAGGTTCAAGTTTAATGCTCCGTAAAATGCCAACCTAAGGAAACATGAAAAACGAATTTTTATATTAAAGATGGGCTGATCAAAAATTGAGAGTTCCATTCAAATTAGAAAATAATAATTAATTTATATTTGATGTCGGTTGAACTCTTTGCGAACGATCCTTTTAATTCTTTACGCTTTAGTTTTTTATAACAAGCGATAATAATTCTTCAGTAAAGTTTGATATCTCATAGTAATAACTACAAAAAAGACCCTCAAGCGGAAGGTCTTTTTTTGTTTTTAAGTAAAGAGAATCCGTTATCCCGGCTTATCCACCGAAGCATCCCGCGCGAAAGGCACTTCGTCTGGAGCATTCTCCAAAAACTTATCCAAATTAAATAACGACTCGTCCGTTGCTTGTGGTCCGCCCGTAATTTTAAGTTTATCCAATAATTCCATGACCATTTTCTCTTCTTCAATTTGTTCTTTCACGAACCATTGCGCAAAATTAAAAGTAGCCCAATCTCCCTCTTTATGCGCCAAGTTCACGATTTCGTAAATGACCGTGGTATTATCGACTTCGTGCTTGAAAGTCTTTTCAAAACAGTCCTGCAAATTCGTAGGATCGGCAGGTGGCGCTTTTATGGCCGTTATTTTAATCGTGCCACCTCGCTGCATGATATATTGCATGACTTTCATCATATGATTGCGCTCTTCGCCAGAATGTCGGAATAGGAAATTGGCGATCCCGCCATAACCTTGAGCATCGGCCCAACAGCCATAGCTGAGGAAAATCTGTGCCGCTTCAGCTTCTTTGGTCACTTGGAGGTTTAAAATGTCTTCTATTTTTTTTGATAATCTATTGGTGTCCATCCATTGTAAATTTTAATGAAGGATAAAATAACGGAATTTTCAAAATAGGGATGAGCTCATTTGCAACAATTGGGTTTTGTAAAAAAAGGGTTTCAAAGCAGCGCTCGCATTTTGGTTTATGAGTTATAATTTTCTTGGATTGAAGCAGTGGTTAAATCACCTGTTTAGTAATTTTATAGATAAATTAAAAAATTATGGGTAGAGAAAATTTATACAACGACGACGCTAAAAAGAAAATTAAAGACATGGCGGAAGATATCGACTTCACTATGATGGCGACCAATCTTAAAGAAACACCCTTACATATGGTGCCGATGAGTACCAAAAAAGTGGACGATCAAGGACATATTTGGTTTTTGAGCAATAAGAACAGCACGCACAATCAAAATATTACCACGGACAACCATTTGCATCTTATTTATGCGGATAAAAGCAGCATGCAATTTTTGAATGTTTATGGTACGGCAGCCATTACTACGGACCGAAAAATCATTGACGAATTGTACGGTAAAACAGACGATGCTTGGTTTGACGGTAAAGATGACCCAAATATTACGGCGATTTCGGTAAAACCAACCGAAGCATTTTATTGGGATCCGAAAAACAACAAGCTGATTACTTTGGTAAAAATGGGCGTTGGTGCGGTTACTGGAAACCAACCGGATACCATGGACATAGGAAAGTTAAAACCATAATGCCCTATTATAACTCGAACTTCAGTTCGAGTTTTTTATCTCTTGATGTATTTGAACCCTACATCAGATGTCTTAATGCTTGATTCTAAAAGCAACTTGTGCTGAGCATGGTCGGAGTAAGCGGCGTTTGCTGAGCTTGTCGAAGTATCTTGATTCTTAACAAACCTTATTAATTAACTTTATAAGACACCCAATTCCTATTGAAACTCGTTAAGTTCACAAAAAAAGGTATTTACTGCATCCCTGGAAAGTTCTATCTCGATCCTTGGTTGCCGGTTGATTATGCCATAATTTCTCACGGGCACGCCGATCATGCGCGCAGTGGCATGAAATATTATTTGTGTCAAACCGATTCGAAGGCGATTTTAAAACACCGTTTGGGTGCCGATATTCAGGTGGAGTCTTTAAATTATAACGAACCGCGATTGGTCAATGGCGTGCAAGTGAGTTTCCATCCTGCTGGTCATGTGATTGGTTCGGCACAGATTCGTATGGAATATAATGGCTTCGTCGTAGTTTTTACGGGCGATTATAAAGTCAAAAATGATCATTTAACCGTTCCTTTTGAACCGGTTAAATGTCATGAATTTATTACCGAAAGCACTTTTGGACTTCCTATTTACAATTGGCTCACTGAAGAACAGCTGCAGCAGCAAATGATCGATTGGGTCCTGAAAAACCAATCCCATAACCGAACGAGCGTGTTTTTGGGCTATTCCTTAGGAAAGGCACAACGCATCATGAAACTCATGGAAGACGTGGATAAAATCTATGTGCATTCCGCCATCCATAATCTCAATTTGGCGATTGAAAGTTCTGGGATTTCGCTGCCGCAGACGGAATTGCTCACTTACGACTTTAAGAAGGAAGAACTTCAGAATAAAATCGTCATCCTGCCGCCAGGTTTATTGGGCTCGCGATTGTTGAAAAAAATCCCCAATGCGGCCACCGCCATTTGTTCGGGCTGGATGCAAGTTCGCGGTAACCGACGTTGGCAAGCGGTAGATGCAGGATTTGCCGTCAGCGACCATGCCGATTGGAATGGACTGCTATCGGCCGTGAAAGCCACCGAAGCTGAAAAAGTATATGTGACCCACGGCAGTCAAGCGACCTTTTCAAAATATTTGAATGAAATCGGTATTCCATCTGCGGAAGTGAAAACCGAATACGGCTCCGAGGAAGATGATAAAGAAGTGACCACCGAAAAAACCGAAGCCTCATGAAGCATTTTTCAGAACTCATTAGCGCCATCGAAATCACGAATAAAACCAATGCGAAAATTGATGCCTTGGTGGATTATTTTAAGATGGCTTCGGATAAGGACAAGCTTTGGATTATTACTTTATTTACAGGAAAACGTCCCGCCAGACCCGTTAAAACGACCTTGATGCGGCAATGGTGTTTAGAAATCACAGGTTATCCGGAATGGCTCTTTTTAGAAAGTTATAGCAGCGTGGGCGATTTGGGCGAAACCATCGCTTTAATGCTTCCCGAACCTGTCCAAAATATCGAAAAATCCTTGAGCACATGGATGGCAGAATTGATTGCTTTACGATCGAAATCGGACGAAGAAAAGAAGACCTATGTTTTGAATGCTTGGTCAGGATTACAAATGCAAGAACGATTGATTTTCAACAAGTTAATTGGCGGAAGCTTTAGGATTGGTATATCTAAAAAAACCTTGGTCAATGCCTTGTCCAAATATTCTGGCATTGATGCCAACCAACTCATGCACAGTATTATTGGTCACTGGGATATCAACAGCATCACTTTTGACGATTTGATCCAAGGCGAGCATATTAATTATGATAACTCCAAACCTTATCCATTTTGTCTGGCCTATAGTTTGGAAAAGGAATTGCCAGAATTGGGTGCGCCTGACGATTGGCAAATTGAATACAAATGGGATGGCATCAGAGGACAAATTGTGAAACGAAACGACGAGATTTTCATTTGGTC
>NZ_JBDSLS010000280.1:0-10282 GCF_039916245.1 Gelidibacter sp. | reverse complement strand
TAATCCAGGATCTGTTCCTGATCCAGGTCAAGTGGACTACAGTTGAAATGGAATCCGATGTGCGCCAGGCAGCGGGCATAGTTGGTAAGGGTGCTTTGGCTTTTGCCGGAGAGTTCTACCGAACGCTTTAGTTTGTGGTAGAGTGCTGCAAACCCTGGAACCGAAATAATCGCCCTTTCAATGAGGGTGTCATTTTTTTTTCATAATATTGAGTATTACATTAAACCTTGATCCTAAAGGTAGTGAATCGTGATGGAAACGTCTCGTGAAGCTACCTTTAGGTTTAGTTCAACAATGTGTATAATCAATGGCTTGTCCTCGCCTACTTGGAAATCCCTGCGGAATTTCCACAGGCAAGTTTACTGTTTAGTATTTTAGGTGTTTGCCACCGCAACTATTCTTACACATAAACGCTGTAGCAATTAGAACACACAAAAAAATATTAGATAAATTGAGAACATATTTATTTTCATGGAATACCATAAAATGGCCTTGGGAACATTTAGAGAATAAAATCTCGGAGTTTAATATATCTGGAGAATTCACAGAAATGTGGAGTTGTAAAAATCATAAACAAATCCAAATCGGAGATAGAGTTTTTTTTAATAAAACTAGGCAAAGGATTTAAGGAGAAAGGGATTATTGATTCAGGATACATAACTTCAGACAGCTCTTTATCAGAGTATTAAAATAGCTCAGGAAAACTAATTAATCTGGTGTTTATACAATTTTAAGAATTACACGTACAGAAGCCTACAAATTCGTGTCTAAAAAAAACAAAAGCGATACTTCATATTTTATCTTCAACAAATAATATCATGGCCTATAAACTTTTACAACGAAAAGCGTAACTTTTCCAAACTTATGGCTACTGATAAAATAATCATTAAAAAACCAACGCCCATGAAAAAATTCATCTGTATTATTTTTTGTTTTACCGTTTTCACATCCAACTACACTTACGCACAAACCGACAAACGTCTCAAAGGCATTGAAAAAGATCTCAACGCGATTCTAGAGGCTACCAAAGCCGCTGGATTTTCAGTTGCTGTTGTTGATGGCGATAAGGTCATTTATGCCAATGGTTTTGGTTATAGCGATTATGAAAACAAAGTCCCAGTTGACGCGAACACCTTGTTTGCCATTGGTTCTTCCACAAAAGCATTCACCTCAGCCCTCTTAGGTCAACTCAGTGCAGAAGACAAATTATCGTTGAATGACAATCCCATAAAATATATTCCAGAGTTAAAGTTTTATAATGACAATTTAAACAACAATGTCATCATTAAAGATTTGATGCGTCATAGCACTGGCCTACCACGCCATGATATCAGCTGGTATCTATTTCCATCTGCCGATAAAGACAGCTTAATTCAGCGTATTGCCTATCAAGAACCTTTTACAGGACTCCGACAAGAGTGGAATTATAATAATTTCATGTTTTTGGCACAAGGCGTCATTGCAGAAAAGATTACAGGTCAATCGTGGGAAGACAATATCAAAACGCGTTTTTTTGACCCTTTAGAAATGTCACGTTCACAGACTTTATTGTCAGAATTAAAAAAAATGGACAATGCCGCCTTGGGATATAAACTCAAAAAGAACGACCAAATCAGCAAATTAGACTATTATGACATTTCAGGAATGAGTCCTGCGGGAAGCATTTACAGCAGTGCGAATGAGATTTCGCATTGGTTAAAAATGTGGATCAATAAAGGAAAATATCATGACAAACAGATTTTAACGGAAGCTTACATTAATGAAGCGATGAGTTCTCAAATGGTAATAACTGCCGCTTTACCTGACGAAGAAAATCCAGATCTACACTTCGCAAACTATGGTTATGGGTGGATGCTATCCTCATATAGAGGTCATTATCGGGTAGAGCATGGTGGGAATATCGACGGATTTTCAGCAAACATTGCGTTTTTTCCGAGCGATAAAATTGGGATTGTCGTATTGTCCAATCAAGATGGTTCAGCAGTTCCTAACTTAGTTAGAAATACTATTGCCGATCGACTTTTAGGTGGAAAAACCACTAATTGGGCGAAAAGATTTATTGAAAACAAAGCAAAAACTAAAAAGATGGAAGCAGAACTGAAGCTGGAAGACAAGGCAACTGCTCAAGTAAAAAACACTAAACACTCTCATGTCATGCAAGACTATACGGGGAGTTATGGTAATTCGGGGTATGGAGGTTTCAATATCACTGTGGAAAACGACTCTTTATTCGCAAATTTCAAACGTATGAAAATGTATTTAAAACATTACCATTATGATGTTTTTGAACCTTTTGAAGTGACCAAAACAGGAATCGACACCACCGATGCGAGCCCCATGCGATTTAACTTTGCCACAAGTGATGGTGGAGATATCTCCAAAGTAAGCCTAAAAGCTGAATCCGCCCTTGAGCCTATTGCCTTCAAAAGAACACCTAACACGATTGATGTCAGCACTACTGATTTAGAACAATATGTCGGTAATTATAGCTTATTAGGCACCCCATTGAAAATCTACATTAAAAACGAGAATGTACTTTATCTATTCGTTCCAGGGCAACCTGAATATGAACTCATGCCTACTGAAAAACATAAATTTTCATTTAAAGTCGTCGACGGATTTAAAGTAGAGTTTTTAGAAAACAACAATATTATAACAGAAATGAATCTCATTCAGCCCAACGGCACGTTTAAGACGAAAAAGGAATAATCTTAGAACAGGCAGATGGAAGGAAGTTTAGACCACTTTGCAACGGTGCAAAGAAAGACAAGAAAGAACAGCGAAAAGTCTTTCAAGCTCTTTATTACAATTGAATAAACTCCTACCGAGCATTCATTTAGAGTTATATTTTGAATAGTGTAATTATCTTCTCTTTAAAATATTTTAGTTTCACTCCTAAAAACGAATAAAAAAAGACATTATTTCGCTAGATATTCCTTCATTTTCTGCATAGGATTCGTGGCTCTATTTTTATACCCATGCATCAAACTGCTCACAATTAAAATAAGTGCAGCTCCACCTGCAACATAGGCAATACTCATCTCCGCATTATAATAATTGGCATAGGCAATCGCGATCAATGCCCAAGCACCCACTAAAGCAAATTCTCGCATATTACGTGTCCAAGTGATCGCCAAATTAATCATCATGGCCACAATAATCATGAAAACAGTCCACGCCTCTTCTGACATTCCAAAGCCTCCCCATTCTATTTTGGTCAAATAAGAGGCTACATTTGCGATACTTGCCACCGTAAGCCAGCCACTATAAAACACAAAAGGCCACCATAAAAAAACAATGACCGAAATTGGAGCATCCCACAATTCCATGGCGTTGTTCATGATAATTTTCAGTATGGAAAATAACACTAAAAAGATCAACACACACGACAAACCTGTATAGCCGTAAATCCATAAAAACACCCATACCGAATTGGCCACACAGGATATCACAAACCACCATCCAATGCGCATTACAAAATTGTCATCCCGAACATTGACAAATAAGCTTCTTCCTTGATAGAAAATAAAACCGAGTAAAAACAGATAAATAAATCCCCAAATGGCAAAAGCGTAGCCAGCGGGTGTAAAAAGGGAATTCAAATTATTGGACACCTCCCCAATCGTTGTATTGTTAATGGCACCAGTATTGGAGAGGTAATTAATGATAATGGTAGAAACGAGCGCAATACCATTACATATTTGTAGAACTTTTTTCATAGAAATAGTGCGTTATTTTGAGAATTGCGTTTTGATTGATCACGATTATCATGACAGCTTGAATTTACGACAAATCACAAAATAAATTAACTTTTTTTAATGAAGAATGGACTCAAATAAATTCGCGGTATTGCATCACCCTAAAATCGAACGTATTGAAATTCGGGTTTTTAGCTTTAAGATGTTGGTAAAGCGGTATTCTGCTAATGGAAATATTCGCAGCGCCCGATCCTGAAGTCAGAGAAACGGTTTTGATGATTCTTTTCTCAGGATGAAGCAAAGATTTTGATGGCGAAATGGTGCCTTTATGCGATTCCTCACTAGCCTTCGGAATAAAAATTTCTTCTGGATTGGCAGGAAGTACAAATTCGTGTATGCGCGGCACTTCATCCGACACCAATTTTAATTGCAAGCCGTAAGTTTTTAAATGTTTTCTGAAGAAATATTCTGGGCCATTTTTACTATTGCCTCCGGTAAATAATAAGGTATCAATATTGGGATATTTTTGAAGGTAACCGACGATATTTCGCAAATGGATGTTATGCATCCCCAAATCTGAGGCATTCATTTTTTCACGTTCGCAACTTTCAACAATATCGCAAATGCCGATTTTATGTGCGATCAAAAAACTTTTCCGTTGATTCACCGCTTCGTCTGAATTATCAAATCGCAGATTAAGATTGTAAATCTGATCGATATAAAGCCACAACGAATTGAAATAGCTGCCATAACAAAAATCAACATCCTTTTCCAACAACTCGCCTACTGAAAATCGCGGCGGTGGCAAAGTACCAACAATCAACTTGGTAGTATCTTCCTTTATAAACGGCGGATAAGGGTGCTGATGAAAAAACATTTACAAGGTATTTTTCAATCGCTCTACTTCAATGATAGTCGTTTTATAAATACGCTTATTAGTTGGAATCAAATTTTGCATTTCCACATGCAGCTCTTCCAAAAGTTCTTTGGCATCGATAGTTTTATCAATGCGCAATAAAAATTTAGCCAATGCCAAACGTTCGTTATAGTTAGAATAAGGCCAATCCATAAGCCTCAGTTGTTTTTCTGCCTCAGTTATTCTATCCTTTTCTGCCAAAGCCATCCCATAAAGAAATGGAATCTCTGATTTCTCATACTCTTTATAACTTTCCAAACTTTCGCTAAACGCAATGACTTGATCATAATCTTTGATCGCATAATAGGCTTGAATCAAATGGGCTTTCACAAAAAAATCGTCCTGGGTTTTATCTTCCAAGGCGACAAGATAGTGTTCAATAGCACCTGTATAGTTATGTATTTCAAGGTAAGCATCAGCGAGATTAATCCTATTAAGATACGTATCCGTAAACTCAAGTTGCGCTTCTAAATCTTTCACTTTTCCTGAAGAAGCAGTTTTTTTGGAAGGCTCAATAATGGTACTTAGATTTCCCTGAGTCTTTTCTGTATCGCGTTTATTTAAAACCTGAGTTACCAAATAAGTAACACAACCAACAAACGGTAAAAACAGAATTGCAAAAATCCAATAGTATGAATTCCTATTTTTCAATAGGTGATATATACAAAAACCTTGAAACGCGATAATTAAATATAAATACATGCTGTCAAATTAAATTAAAGTACAAAGATAATGCTTTGATATATTATAAATTTAGTATCTTAACATTTGATTCATATTAACTTAAAACAACTTAAAAAACATGGGAAAAGGAGACAAAAAGACGCGACGAGGAAAAATTTCAAGAGGTTCATATGGCGTAAGACGACTTCGGATTAAAAAAAGGAAATCAACCCTTGAAAAAATCAGTGTAGATAAACAAACAAAGCCTTGAGTTAACCTTGTTATAAAAAATGTCCTGTTTTCAAATTTTGAAGACAGGACATTTTCTTTATCGTGTAAACACTAAATTATGCTCTCCAGATAGCTTTTCGTGAAATCTGTAATTTTCGATGTCAAAAGCTTTGATGTCATCCAAGGTTTTTGCATGTTCATCAACGACATAGCGTGTCATGAGTCCGCGGGCGAGTTTTGCGTAAATCCCAATGGTTTTATATTCCCAGTTTTTTAATTCCTTAAAATCGACAGTGATTATTGGAACTTTTAGAGCTTTGGTGTCCAGGGCTTTAAAATATTCAACACTGGCTAAATTAAGAAAGAGCTCATCGTCCTTTAATTCGTCGTTCAACGCTTTTGTGATCTCCTGTTTCCAAAACTCGTACAAGTTTTTATTTTTACCGATGCTCAGTTTGGTGCCCATTTCCAAACGGTAAGGCTGCATTAAATCCAAAGGTTTCAAAACGCCGTACAAGCCTGAAAGAATTCTTACGGTATCTTGAAGACGGTCAATTTTGGTTTCCGGAATGGTATACGCATCCAAGCCACGATACACATCGCCATTAAATGCATAAATGGCAGGACGCGCATTGTCGGTTGTAAACGGCGTTTCCCACTCCTGATTGCGCTCGTAATTAAGTTGGCTCAAATCATTAGAAATCTTCATAAGCTCTGATAAAGCTTTTACCGATTTCTTTTTGAGTTCTTTATTAAGACGCTCAGACTGTTTTAAAAATTCAGGTTGTGTGGTTTTGTCTGTTGGTATTTGGGTTTCAAAATCCAAGGATTTTGCAGGAGATATGACAAGTTTCATAGAAATGGGAAGCTGATATTTAATCGTGAAAAAATTGAAACTCAAAGTTACAAAACAAATTTCAATTATGCCGACACCTGCGTTAAGGATGGAACGGCATGTTTGAGCTCCCTGCCTTTTAGCAGGAGCGAGTAGTGACAGCCTGACCCTCTGGAAATTTATTGGAAGAGGGTAACGCCCAAATAAAAATGAAACTCGAGAATTAAAATAAATACAAGAGATTCAAAGTATAATTATTAATAATTCAAACCCTTCCTGCTTTAATTTCTCAACTGAAATTAAAGCCACCTTCCCTTGAAAAGTGAAGGAATTCATTCTTAATCAAGATCCATGTCCTGATGTTACAAAAGAAATCTCACTTATGCCGACACCTGCGTTAAGGATGAAACGGCATGTTTGAGCTCCCTGCCCTTTGGCAGGAGCGAGTAGTGACAGCCTGACCCTCTGTAAATTTATTGGAAGAGGGTAACGCCCAAATAAAAAAACATCTAAATCTTAAAAAAAATCTCAATCACTCTTCTTCGATTTCCATATCCTTATGCTTGGCATAATGACGCCATTTTTCGATACAGGCCACCATATCTTGAGGCACTTCAGAGTCAAAACTCATGAATTCACCTGTGGTAGGGTGCTCAAAGCCCAAGGTTTTTGCATGCAGCGCTTGACGCGGCAAAATTTTGAAGCAATTTTCAACAAACTGTTTGTATTTGGAAAATGTGGTGCCTTTTAAAATCTTTTCGCCACCATAACGGGAATCATTGAATAGCGTATGCCCAATATGTTTCATGTGCACACGGATTTGGTGTGTACGACCAGTTTCTAATTTGCAAGACACCAAAGTGACGTATCCTAAGCGTTCCATCACTTTAAAATGCGTAACGGCAGGTTTTCCTTTTTCTTCATCATCGTCTAAAAATACGGTGTTTTGTAACCTATTTTTTGGATGACGGCCAATATGACCTTCAATCGTGCCTTCGTCTTCCTCCATATTTCCCCAAACAAGTGCGACATATTCGCGCTCACTGGTTTTGTCAAAGAACTGTTTGGACAGATGCGCCATGGCCGCTTCGGTTTTGGCAATGACCAACAAGCCGCTGGTATCCTTGTCAATACGATGCACTAAACCAGGTCGGTTACTGGAATTATTTGGCAGATTTTCAAAATGATAAATCAAGGCGTTGATGAGCGTGCCCGAATAATTGCCGTGACCGGGATGTACGACCATGCCAGCTTCTTTATTGACCACGAGTAAATCATCATCTTCATAGACAATATTCAGCGGAATATCTTCTGGCGTCAGCAAATACTCATAAGGTGGATGCTCAAAAAGCACTCGAATTACATCAAAAGGCTTGACCTTATAATTGGATTTTACGGGAACGTCATTAACATAAATGCTACCGTTTTTAGCAGCCTCCTGAATTTTATTGCGCGTTGCGTTTTCAATAAAATTCATGAGATATTTGTCAATACGCAAGGGCGTTTGACCTTTTACGGCTGTAAAAGCATAATGCTCATACAACTCATCGTCGTGTTGATCTTCTAAACTGGGTGTATTTTCGTCTGTCATTATTCCTCTAAACCTCTATTTCCATTCCCCAAAACCAAATCAATTTTGGAGGTCATCGGCAGTAAATCGCCCGCTTTGATCGATTTGCCTTCAAATGAGATGGATTGCACCTCATCTTTTCCAATATCATCAATGTATGATATTCTACCTACTTCAAATCCGATAGCTTCCAAAGTCGGTTTGGCTTGGCGGAAGGTACGGCCAACCACAAAAGGTACTTCGACCTTGCGATATCCTGAGGGATTTAAAATTAAATAGACTTTGCGATCTTCTTTGACTTGACTTCCTGCTAATGGATATTGCTCAATAACAGAGTATTTTGGGTATTTGGGATTGAAATTGGCAGAATCCTGGATTTCCATAGCCAAATCATTATCCCTTAATTCAATTTCAGCTGTTGCGATACTTTTCCCTGCCAAATCAGGAACAGTCACAAAACTCCCGTGGTTGGTGCGATAATCTAACCATTTCAATAAGAAAAAAGTTAAAACTACTAAGGCAACAACCGCCAGAATAATTTGTTTTAAGAACACTTTACTCGATAAAAATTTTATAAGACTCATGAAAATTTGTTATAAGTGACAAAGATATATAAATACAACCGCTTTTTCTTTTGCTTTTATTGTGATATTTTTGTTTGTGGAGATAAGCAGCGAATTTACGAGTATTTAACAACAAAAATGCTTGTTTATTGTGAGTTCACTATTTGCGACAAAAACAGTAATTGTAATTATTACCCCGAAAATCGGGTAATGTAGTCGCAAGAACGGATATCAGGAAAAAAGCTTAAACAATCTCTATTCAAAAAGAGAGACTGAAACAGTAGTTTTGAAAGCCTTCGTGGCTAATTTAATTGAGTTTTATAACCTATCATCGGAGGTAGGTTTGCACTAAGAATATTAACTTAAAATAATGAGATTCCCACCTTCGTGGGAAGTACGCATGAAAAAAAATATTGCAATCATCATGGGAGGTTTTTCGAGCGAGTTCGAAATTTCCCTAAAAAGCGGACAAGTGGTTTATGAAACGCTTGATCCTACTAAATACAACGCTTTTAGAATTCATATTTTCAAGGACAAATGGGTATATGTAGATGCCGACAACAACGAGCATCCGATTGATCGAAACGACTTTTCATTTACTGTGAAAGGTGCTAAAACCAAATTTGATTGTGTGTTTAATGCTATTCATGGCACACCTGGAGAAGACGGTTTTATGCAAGGTTATTTGGAATTGCTCGGGATTCCGCAAACCAGTTGCGATATGTACCAAGCGGCATTGACCTTTAACAAACGTGATTGTTTAAGCGCTTTAAAACCATACGGAATTAAAACGGCAGAATCCTATTATGTGAATTTAGGAGATGTCCTTGATGAAGATGCCATTATTGCTAAAGTGGGTTTACCATGTTTTGTTAAAGCCAATAAAGCCGGAAGCAGTTTTGGGATTAGCAAGGTTTATAAAAAAGAGGAATTTAAAAAAGCATTGGAAGTGGCATTTAAGGAAGATGATGAAGTGATCATTGAGTCTTTCTTGGATGGTATCGAGGTCTCCGTTGGCGTCATCACGTACAAAGGCGAAGTGACCGTGCTGCCTATCACTGAGATTGTGAGTGAGAATGATTTCTTTGATTACCAGGCCAAATATTTGGGACAGTCGCAAGAAATTACGCCTGCACGATTGACCGACGAACAAGAGGAAAAAGTAAGAACAGTTGCCAAAAAAGTATATGAGGTTTTAAAAATGAAAGGTTTTAGCCGCAGTGAATTCATCTTTAAGGATGGCGAACCCCATTTATTGGAAGTCAACACCGTTCCCGGGATGACCAAAGCTAGTATTTTACCACAACAGGCTGCTGTGGCTGATATTAGTTTGATGGATTTGTTTGGGAATGCGATTGAGGAAAGCCTGAAGAGTTGAAAATTAAGAATGAAAAATTAATAAGTATATTTGATTTATAATGAGATTCCCTCTTGCGAGGGAATGACAAAAAATTGTCAATGAAACGCGCACTATTCCCAGGGTCTTTTGACCCGATTACGTTAGGTCACTTAGATATTATCAATCGCGGAATCAAACTATTTGATGAAGTCGTTGTTGCCATTGGTATCAATGCTGATAAAAAATATATGTTCACTTTAGAACAGCGTCTGAAGTTTATGGAAGAGACCTTTAAAGATCAGCCCAAAGTAAAATTGATGACGTATCAAGGTTTGACCATCGATTTCTGCAAACAGATTGATGCGCAGTTTATTTTAAGAGGTTTGCGCAATCCCGCCGATTTTGAATTTGAAAAAGCAATTGCTCACACGAACAGAAAACTTTCAAAAATTGAAACCGTATTTTTA
>NZ_JBDSLS010000279.1:0-48546 GCF_039916245.1 Gelidibacter sp. | reverse complement strand
TGGTTCTTTTGGGTCAGTCGGTTCAGTTTTTCAACAGGAACATAAGAAGAGTTTAATCGCTCTTTGTGCAAGAGCTGTTCCAGTTCAGTAAATAATTCGCCGTGTAATCCTTTTTGTAAAAAGATTTTATCAATGTTTTCACCAGATTTAATGGCTTCTATGACCGCTCTGATTCCAAAAATAGTTGTTTCGTGTTCCATGGCAACAAAGGTATAAAATAAACGCTCTTATTTTGACAAGCTTTGTAAAAAACGAAAGATAAAAAAGTAGGAGTTTAATCAATACAAATATCAATTTATTGTATGAAAAAACCCCTAAAGTTTTTTAAACTGAAGGGGTTTTTTATTAATATGATTTTATTCTAATTAATGTCCCAGAACAACTTACTTAAAACGGTATCTCCATTCGGTAATTTAGAAACTGCATTAGAAAGGTTTTCACCATTAAGCGTTTGTAAAGTTTGAGGATAACGAATTCTAAAAGGCAGGTCTAATGAATTGGGAGCAGCTTTAAATTCATAGGTAGTAAGTTTAGACGCTGCTGCTTGGTCGGCAGGTAATGTGTACGATTCACCTGGTAGAAGTAGAATGTCTGTATTGGGGAATCCTGTCCTTCTATATTCAGCCCAGGCTTCATGCGCTTGCATATAAAGAGCAACATACTTTTGGGTAATGACATTTTCCAAATTCGCCGCTGGTAACCTTGCGACAAAAGCGTCGATAGCTCCAGTTGGGACACCCCATTTTTCCATAGAAGCGCGCACGCCATTTTCGTAGAAGGTTTGATCGAAATTGTTTATTTCCGAAAGCAGGAATTGTACTTCCGCATATTCCATCAATACACTCCCGAAGTCTGGACGTAACACCTTACTGCTCATATAGGAATAAGTACTTCGTGGCAATAGGTTAGTAACAGGGAAAGCAAAGGGTATGCCTTGATAATCGTCTGGGTTAGCACTGATATTATAATCACCGGCCTTTACGCTATTAATGCTAGCCGCTTTCGGTGCTGCCATTTCAAAAAGACGTGGATCAGCACCATACTTACCCGTTTTGCCTTTTAATAGATCAACAAATGGAGCTGCCACAGCAAAATCTGTTCTTGATATAAATGCTCTCCAAAAAGGTGAGGCATTCGCATCCGATGATTCGTATAATTGGACTGCGTTGTCATCATTTGAAGTCATAACACCAGATGCTATTGCGGCAGCAATCGCGGTATTAGCCGCACCAGCCTCGACGGCTTTCAATCGATTTGCAATTCTTAGAATCAAGCTATTCGCAAACTTTTTCCATTTAGCTGCATCACCATTAAAAATGTTATCACCACTAGTGAAAACAGGCTCGTCTACATTAATCATATCTGCGGATTCTCTTAATTCTTTTAGGATATCTGCATAAATTTTCTGTTGTGATGCAAATACAGGCGATTTTACATTATCAATCTGTAGGGCTTGAAAATCAGGATCTTGCGTGCCGTAAGAGTAATAAGGAACATCCCCAAAAAAGTTTGTAAGGTCACTGAATATGCACGCGAGCATAATTCGAGAAGCAGCGATTTGATTTTCATTGTTTCCAACTGTGGCAACGATCGGTACGGTTTTAGGATCTAAATTTAAATCAATAATCGTTTTAAATTCTGTAGCAATAAAATAGGAATTTTGATATA
This sequence comes from Gelidibacter sp., assembly GCF_039916245.1. Classification (GTDB taxonomy): domain Bacteria; phylum Bacteroidota; class Bacteroidia; order Flavobacteriales; family Flavobacteriaceae; genus Gelidibacter. The sequence goes on along the minus strand of NZ_JBDSLS010000279.1, from coordinate 46,878 downwards.
TGCTGGTCGCTGAAGTTTCACGATATAAATATCGATCTTCATCTGCATAGGCCGTTTGGCCCCAATATTCCATCCAGTTTAAATCCAGTCTTCCCATATTAAATTCATCTCGGGTAATATCGGAGTACCGCTTAGTCCCATAGTTGAATATAGTATTGGTCAATACAAATTCTGGATTATTAGGATTTACATTTAATTCTTCCAGACCATCATCACATGACGATGTCATTATGAGTGCTGCGAAGGATAGAGTTATTATAAGTATTCTTTTCATGATTTTTTAAAATTTTAATTCTACGTTAAATCCTATTGAGCGAGTAGATGGCAATGCACCACCTTCTGAACCTTGTATGTTACCACTGCCCCCAGTTGTAGATTCAGGATCAAAATTATTATTGTCTAATCCCCAGGTCGCCAAGTTTCTTCCAAATAAAGAAAGGGTAACCGCGACGAAGTCATTCATGACTTTTTTAGGTAAAGTGTAGCTTAAAGTAACTTCACGAAGTTTTACGTAACTCGCATCAAAGATATTTTGTGCATCATTACCGAAATAGAAATCTGTGCCCCAAGCTTGAGCTGGAATTGCCTGTGTGTTTGGAGCTGTATTGGTTACTGTATATGTACCGTCGGCATTATAAGTTACATCACCTGTCACACCTTGGTTTACGACGCCATCAACCCGAATATTGTTTGCTGCAGTTTCTTCCAATATACCTGAATAATGCCCCCAAAGATTAGTTAAAGAACGATAGACACCACCTTTTTGGACATCTACCAACACACCCAAATTGATTCCTTTGTAGGTAAATGAGTTTCTAAAGCCCATATTATAGTCAGGTAGTACGGAACCAAGATTTTCAACATTCCTGGTTTCGAGATAACTTCCGTTTGCACCCACGACTTTATTTCCTTGGGAATCGAAAACGTAGTTAGTACCTCTAATTTGTCCATAAGCTTCACCAACAACAGCATTTAATGTAACACCATTAAACGGATACGTTGCCAATCTCAAAGAATTCACTCCTGGTATAAGCTCTAATAATTTATTTTTGTTTTTCGCAAAATTAAAGGTAAAGTCCCAGCTAAAGTTATCATTGGTAATTGGCGTAATGTTTACTAAAGCCTCAATACCTTTGTTTGAAAGTTTTCCACCGTTCGTAAAAACGGAGTTAAAGCCTGTCGCTGGGTCTAATTGAACAGAGGTAATTAGTTCTGAAGTTATTTGGTCATAATAAGTAAAATCAAATCCTAATCGTCTGTTAAAGAATGCCATTTCAAGTCCAATCTCACTAGTGTTAGTGAACTCAGGCGTTAAGTTTGGATTTCGTTTAACCTCGTCATTTTCATACTGAATGAGTGAGCCATTCGGTCCAAACGGAGGGCGGGATGTAAAGGTGTTTTTTAATTGATAAGGATCAGTATCACTACCAACACGAGCATAACCACCGCGAAGTTTTCCGAAGCTCAACCAGCTGGCATCAATAAGTTGGCTGAATACAAAACTTCCATTAATCGAAGGATAAAAATAGGAGTTATTTCCTGCAGGTAAAGTTGAAGACCAGTCATTTCTAAAAGTCCCGGAAATATATAGTAGTCCATCATATCCAAATGAGGCAGAACCAAAAACACTGTTTATTCTTTTGTTGGAGTCAAACTGAGTAACCAGTAAAGGATCGCTCGAATTGTTCAGCGAGTAAATTCCTGGAGTTGCCAAACCACCTTGTGTTTCTGCACTAACTCTGTGCGTTTGATTATCTCTTCTATTGAGACCGACAAAAGCATTAAAGGTCAATTTATTATTTAAAAAGTTGTCGTCAAAATGTAATCTACCTTCGTAGTTTATTTCTTGAAAGGTTCTATCTGCATTTGAATAGAAAGATTGATCTACTGAGCCAATTGCTCTTCTATTAGTAATACGCAAACTATAGGTATCAATATATAAATTGGCTACGGCATAAAGATTATCGGTGAAATTATATTGTGTGCCGAAATTACCGTACCACCGTGTTCTCTTATCTGTTGAGATATTCTCATTAAGCGTCCAATACGGATTGTCCGAATACAATGGCTCACGATTATCCACGCCAACAATATTCCAGGATCTTTGAGTCCCATCAGGTCTCAAATATTTTTTCAAACGTTCATAATCCAATTGGGTTTGACCAAATTGATACAATTGTTGAATAACACCCTCGCCAGTATATCCTGTGGCCGGTCTATTAAAACCGTCTGTGATTGTCAAATTAACGGTACCATTTACTTTTAACTTATCTGTAAGTTGTGACATTCCATTCATGTTCACTGAAGTTCTGTCTAGTTTTGTATTTGGTACGATACCTTCTTGTTGCGAATTGTTTAGAGAAAATCTCAAATTCGAATTCTCACTACCTTGTGTAAAAGCAACTCCTGTATTTAACGTGACTCCAGTATTAAAGAAATCATTTTTATCATTCTTAGGATAGATCCATGGACGAGGCTTTAAATAGTCTTCTGGATATGAAGGATCTAAATTGTCCCAGTGCAATACAAGTTTGTTAGGGTCGTAAATAGGCCCCCATGATTCATCTGTGCCATAATCTACAATGTTATATTCAACACCGTTGATGATAGCGGTATCAAAAACAGATTGTTCGAATGTATCTGGATTACCAGCGCCACCTCCATATAATTTTTGGACTTTAGGCAATATACTAACATGATCAAAAGTCATCCCTGAATTTACAGTAACTTCAGATTTACCTTTTTTACCTGATTTGGTGGTAATAAGAATAACTCCGTTTGAGCCTCTAGAGCCATAAAGTGCAGCGGCAGCTCCACCTTTAAGAACGCTTACATTCTCAACGTCGCTAGGGTTGATGTCAAAAGAGGCATCACCGTAATCGCGACCTCCACGACCGTTTTGTGCATCGGTGGAGTTGTAATTACTATTGTCCAAAGGAATACCGTCAACAACAATAAGCGGTCTGTTTTCACCTGTCACAGAGCTTGCGCCCCGAAGTAAGATTCGTGTGGAACCACCCAAACCTCCAGTTGGAGTGGAAACAGAAACGCCAGCAACTTTCCCAGATAGTGAGCTGAGCGCATTGGTTGGTTTTGTTTTGTTTATTTCCTCGCCACCTAAATCCTGAACGGAATAACCAAGAGATTTTTTCTCACGACTCACTCCAAGTGCGGTAATTATAACCTCATCAAGCATTGCAGCGTCTTCCTTCATTGTCACGTTGATCAAGTTTGATGATCCTACTGTGATTTCTTGAGGTTTAAGCCCTACATAAGTGAAGGAGAGAATATCACCTATTTTAGCTTCAATGGAATATTTACCATCAAAATCGGATTGGGTTCCTGTTGAGGTTCCCTTTACAATTATATTAACTCCCGGAAGAGGTAAACCAGAACCATCCGATATGGTCCCAGAAATTGTTTTGTCTTGCGCATACGATGTATGAGCGACTAACACTAGGAATAGCGTTAGAATTACACGTAAAAGTGTTTTCATAATTAAATTAATTTGAATTAGCCTGTCATAAAAGTCCTAATAAAAAGTTAAAAAAGCAATTTTATTTTCTTGTAATTTAAATATAATTCATAAAGCACCTGATTCACAGGTGTTTAGGATAGTTTTTTGAATGGGGTTATTTTGAAAAAGCATCAAAAACATAGCGATAATTGGTTTTTAATGAGAGTGAGAAGTTTGATTCTGAGTGTTTTGAGCCTTAATTGTGATTTGTAGAAAAATTCCAAGTGTTCAGAAGTGCAGGTTCTGTAATTCAAAACAATATGAGATGTGTTATGGAGATCTAATTATAGGCCAATGCAATTAAAATATTGCAGACAGACTGATATGAATTTTGGAGTTCGATAACTTAATAGCTTGGTTTTCTGTGCTGCCATTGCTGTAATTCAATTTTAAGAGTCCAGTTTGAGTGAGGATTCCAAAACCAAATCCGAGTCCGAACAACTTGCTTTTTGTCTCAAGAATTTGATTTTCATAATAAGCAAAGTCAATAATGGAATTGACATATAGACTGTTGGTCAATTTATAGCGGTATTCTGTATTGAACACACCATACAGATTTCCTATCAAGCTGTTTTCTTCAAAACCCCGAATGGAATTGATCCCTCCAAATCGAGATAACTCGTTTTCAACAAAATTGTCCGAATTTAAAATGGCGGCATTCAAATGGCCATAAATACTGTTCCTGAGATTGAGGTTGAAAATTTTAAACGTGTTCAATTCAAACTTGGTCTGTGATTGATCAGCCTTCTCAATAGTTCTTTTTCCCTTTCCTGCGGAAATGTCAAACATAAAATTAATGGGAAACAATTGGTCGTAGCGTTGCTGCTGTGTGTGATTATAACCTAAGGTGAAAAATGTAGATTTAAAATCAGTAATTGTGAAGATAGGGTTGTCCATCAAATTGGTAGATGCCTTTGCGTTAATTCCTAAAGCCACACTGTTTTTTGGATTAATTTGATAATCCACCATGGCAAATTGGGAGGTGGTCACAAACGAAGAGTCCTTTTTGAAAATATTAAGACCCAATTGCAAGCCAATGGGGGAGCCGAACAAATAGGGCAGTTTCGTTTTTACATCGAAGGTTTTTTGTTCGCTCTCATCGCTTTTATAAAGCAATCTGAAAGATTCGCCATAATTGAGATTGTTGATGAGGTTGAGATTGAGGTAGCCGTCAAATTCTATTTTGCTGGTTTCGGTGTTCGTGCCAAAACCCAAAAAGCCATCAAAGGTGTTGCTTTTTTGTTTTTCTAGATAAAGGTAGAGTAGAGTGGAATCTTTCGTGAATAGGACTTCAGGATCTTTTATTTGAGAGGCGAACTGTAAATTCTCCAAAGCCTCAGTTTTTTCTTTGATCGTTTTTAAATTGAAAGACTGTTTGCTTTTGATTTTGAGATAGCGTTTTACAAACGATTTTGGAAATTTCTCATAGCCTTTAATAATAATGGTGTCGATAGTTCTTTGCCGTTTTTCCACAACTTTTAAATCGGCGTACAAAATGCCATTCTTTTTTTGGATATTGGTAAGTTGCAGGGTTGCAAATGGATCTCCTGAATTTGAAATTTCGGTATTTAAAGTTTCAAGAGATACTTCGAGTTTATGAACTTCAATTTCGAAATAATTGTCAGTGATCTTATTAGACACCAGTTTCAACATATTTCTATTAAAACCAGAGTCATAATGAATTATCGCTTTGGAATATTGCTCGCCTAAACGATAATTTGCCACAAATGACGAATCATTCACTTGATTAAGAGACAAAAATTCGCTTTCCAAATATCCTAAATTGGATAGGATTTCTGTTATGGATTTGGTCTCCAATTCAAGTGAATTAAAGTCGTTAAATGTGTTTTGGTAATCTAAGGTGTTAAGAATTTTTGTGTCGTTGGCAGAGCTGCCTAAGGCTTTCAGGTGCAGCGATTGGGCAAATATACCCGAGGCGGATAAGCATCCGAAGAGCAAAAAGAATCCCCATATTTTTAAAGCCATCTGAAACTTAAACATCTTCAAAGCTAACCGAAATATTTATCTAAAAATTTGTACAATGTTAAATATTTGAGCAAAGATTTGAAAATTAATCACTTTACATTTGAAAAAAAAGAATTTATTTCTATCTTTGCACCCCTCAAAAGCGAGGAGTAAAACAATTTTATATAGAAATATATGCCAACAATTTCACAATTAGTACGAAAAGGAAGAGCCAAAATAACCAAGAAGAGTAAATCGGCTGCTTTAGATTCGTGTCCACAAAGACGTGGTGTGTGTACTCGTGTTTACACGACGACACCTAAAAAACCTAACTCAGCAATGCGTAAGGTAGCAAGGGTTCGTTTAACAAACGGTAACGAGGTTAACGCATACATCGGCGGCGAGGGGCACAACCTACAAGAGCACTCGATAGTATTGGTTAGAGGTGGAAGGGTAAAAGATTTGCCAGGAGTTAGATATCACATTGTCCGTGGTGCCTTAGACACAGCAGGTGTTACAGGTAGAACGCAACGTAGATCTAAATACGGAACAAAACGCCCTAAGAAGTAAAAACAAGTTAGGAGTTAGGAGTTAGGAGTTAGGAGTGCAAAGCACCTTGACGATTAACAATTAGCAATTAACAAAAAAAAACTCAAAAAGAAGACATGAGAAAAAGAGCAGCAAAAAAGAGACCGCTTTTACCAGATCCACGTTTCAACGACCAGTTAGTAACTCGTTTCGTGAACATGATGATGTGGGATGGAAAGAAGTCCGTAGCTTTTAAAGTATTCTATGATGCGATTGACATTGTAGAATCAAAGAAAACTGACGAAGAGAAATCAGCCTTGGACACATGGAAAGATGCTTTATCTAACGTAATGCCTCACGTAGAAGTACGTAGCCGTCGTGTTGGAGGTGCAACATTCCAAATCCCAATGCAAATTCGTCCAGATCGTAAAGTATCTACAGCCATGAAATGGTTGATCACTTACTCAAGAAAAAGAAATGAGAAATCTATGCCCGCTAAACTAGCTGCTGAAATCTTAGCTGCGGCTAAAGAAGAAGGTGCTGCTGTTAAAAAGCGTATGGATACTCATAAAATGGCAGAAGCTAACAAAGCATTCTCGCACTTTAGATTCTAATATACCATGGCAAGAGATTTAAAACTTACAAGAAATATAGGAATTGCAGCTCACATTGATGCTGGAAAAACAACAACTACAGAACGTATCTTATTTTATACCGGTGTAAACCATAAGTTAGGTGAAACTCACGAAGGGTCATCAACAATGGACTGGATGGAGCAAGAAGCAGAAAGAGGTATTACCATTACTTCTGCTGCAACGACTTGTGACTGGGTTTTTCCTAAAGAAAATGGAGAGCCTACAGAAGACGCTCAAAGTTATCACTTTAATATTATTGACACTCCAGGTCACGTTGACTTTACCGTAGAGGTAAACCGTTCGTTACGTGTACTTGATGGGTTGGTGTTCTTGTTTAGTGCAGTGGATGGTGTTGAGCCACAATCTGAAACTAACTGGAGATTAGCTGATAACTACAAAGTGCCAAGAATTGGTTTCGTTAATAAAATGGACCGTCAAGGTGCTAACTTTTTAGAAGTTAACAAACAAGTAAAAGAAATGTTAGGTTCTAACGCCGTGCCAATCGTATTGCCAATTGGTGATGAAGGTGACTTTAAAGGTGTTGTGGATTTAGTAAGAAATAGAGCCGTAGTATGGCACGATGAAAACTTTGGCGCTACGTATGACGTAGTTGCTATTCCTGAAGAAATGAAGGAAGAAGTTCGTGAATACAGAGCTTTATTAATAGAAGAAGTTGCAGGTTACGACGAAAACTTATTAGAGAAATTCATGGAAGATGAAGACTCTATTACAGAAGAAGAAGTACACGCTGCATTAAGAGCTGCTGTTATGGATATGGCTATCATACCAATGGTATGTGGTTCATCATTCAAAAACAAAGGAGTTCAATTCTTATTGGATGCTGTTTGTCGTTACTTACCTTCTCCAATGGATAGAGAAAGTGTCATCGGAACAAACCCTGATACAGGTGCAGAAGAAAGACGTAGACCAGATGTTAAGGAGCCTTTTGCTGCTTTAGCATTTAAGATTGCTACCGATCCTTTCGTAGGACGTTTAGCATTCTTCCGTGTGTATTCTGGACGTTTAGATGCAGGTTCTTATATCTTGAACAACCGTTCAGGTAAAAAAGAACGTATCTCACGTATCTACCAAATGCACTCTAACAAACAAAATGCATTAGATTATATCGAAGCAGGAGATATTGGAGCAGCAGTAGGATTTAAAGATATCAAGACTGGTGATACTATGTCTGATGAAAAACATCCTATCGTTTTAGAATCTATGGACTTCCCAGATCCAGTAATTGGTATCGCGGTTGAGCCTAAAACTAAAGCTGATGTTGATAAATTAGGAATGGCTTTGTCTAAATTGGCAGAGGAAGATCCAACCTTTACAGCACGTACAGATGAAGCTTCAGGACAGACTATTATTTCTGGAATGGGTGAGCTTCACTTGGATATTATTGTCGACCGTTTGCGTCGTGAGTTCAAAGTTGAAGTAAATCAAGGTGCGCCACAAGTGGAGTACAAAGAAGCAATCACAAGAGCCGCACAACACAGAGAAGTTTACAAGAAACAATCTGGTGGACGTGGTAAGTTTGCTGATATTCAGTTCACACTTGAGCCAGCAGATGAAGGCAAGACAGGTTTAGAATTCATTTCTGCAATTAAAGGTGGTAACGTTCCTAAAGAATTTATCCCTTCAATAGAAAAAGGATTTAAATTGGCCATGGTTAATGGTCCATTGGCAGGCTACGAAGTAGACTCCATGAAAGTGACTTTAACAGATGGATCATATCACGACGTGGATTCGGATCAACTATCATTTGAGTTGGCTGCAAAAATCGGATTTAGAAATGCTGCTAAAGCTGCGAAAGCGGTTATCATGGAGCCTATCATGAAGATTGAAGTTATCACACCAGAAGAAAACATGGGTGATATTGTAGGTGACTTAAACAGAAGAAGAGGTCAGATGAGTGATATGGGTGATAGAGCTGGAGCAAAAACTGTGAAAGCAACTGTACCATTATCAGAAATGTTTGGATATGTTACAACATTAAGAACATTATCATCAGGTCGTGCAACATCAACAATGGAATTTTCACATTATGCTGAAACTCCTTCTAACATATCTGAAGAAGTGATTAAAGCAGCTAAAGGCATCGAAGCTTAAATCTTACGAAAATGAGTCAAAAAATTAGAATAAAACTAAAATCTTACGATCACAGTTTAGTAGACAAATCTGCTGACAAGATTGTAAAAACAGTAAAAAGCACTGGAGCTGTAGTAACTGGACCAATTCCATTACCAACGCATAAGAAAATTTTCACTGTATTACGTTCTCCACACGTTAACAAGAAAGCTAGAGAGCAGTTCCAATTAAGTTCTTACAAAAGACTTTTGGATATCTATAGCTCTTCATCAAAAACAATTGATGCTTTGATGAAATTGGAGTTACCAAGTGGTGTAGAAGTAGAGATCAAGGTATAGAGACGCAATGCATTGCGTCTGTACGATAGAGACGCATAATCATGCGTTTGTACAGAATGAAGGGATGTAATAAAATGCGTCTCAACATGTCCTAAGCTGCGTGCGAGGGAAAAACGGTAAAAAATACATTCAGGGCTGAAGTATTTTCGGCCCTGAATATTTTTAAATACGTAGGGACAAGTCGCGACTTGTCCATTTAAACAAAAAAGCACGGACAAATCGCGAGTTGTCCATAACATAACAAATAATAATTATGTCTGGGTTAATTGGAAAGAAAATCGGTATGACCAGCATCTTTGACGAAAATGGAAAAAACATTCCATGTACAGTAATCGAAGTTGGACCAAATATCGTTACCCAAGTCAGAACCGAAGAGGTTGACGGGTATAGTGCTCTTCAACTTGGTTTCGATGACAAGACAGAGAAAAGTTCCACCAAAGCTGAAGCAGGTCATGCTAAGAAAGCTGGTACTTCTGTTAAAAGAAAAGTCGTCGAGTTCCAAGGATTTGAAGAAGGTTACAAATTAGGTGATGCCATCACTGTTGATCATTTCATCGAAGGTGAATATGTGGACATTACAGGTACATCTAAAGGGAAAGGATTCCAAGGGGTTGTAAAACGTCATGGATTCGCTGGTTCAGAAAGAACACACGGTCAACAAAGTATGTTGAGATCACCGGGTTCTGTAGGAGCAGCTTCTTATCCTGGTAGAATATTCAAAGGTATCAAGATGGGAGGTCGTATGGGCGGCGAAAGAGTGAATGTTGAAAATTTAAGAGTTTACAAAGTAGTTCCTGAAAAGAACTTGTTGGTGGTTAAAGGATGTGTTCCTGGTCATAATAACTCTTATGTAATTATTCAGAAATAATGAAAGTAGCAGTTGTAGATATAAACGGAAAAAGCACAGGTAGAGAGGTTGAACTTTCTGCAGAGGTGTTTGCTATCGAGCCTAATAACCATGCAGTTTACTTAGATGTTAAGCAATATCTTGCTAACCAACGTCAAGGAACGCACAAGGCTAAAGAAAGAGCTGAAATCTCTGGAAGTACACGTAAGATTAAAAAGCAAAAAGGTACTGGTACTGCACGTGCAGGATCTATCAAGTCTGGTGTATTTAGAGGAGGTGGACGTATGTTTGGTCCAAGACCAAGAAACTATAGCTTCAAATTGAACAAAGGTCTTAAGCGTCTTGCACGTCGATCAGCCTTATCAATGAAAGCTAATGATGGTTCAATCGTAGTAATGGAAGATTTTAATTTTGATGTTCCAAACACGAAAAACTTCACTAACGTATTGAAAGCGTTGGGTGTTGAGAATAAAAAATCCTTGTTTGTGTTGGGTGCTTCAAATAATAATGTATATTTGTCCTCACGTAATTTAAAGGGCTCTGACGTTATAATGAACTCAGAATTAAGCACTTACAAGATTTTAAATGCAAACAAATTAGTCCTTTTAGAAAGTGCTTTAGAAGGAATTGAATCGAATTTAAGTAAATAAGGAAACATGAGCATCTTAATTAAACCTATTATTACTGAAAAAGCAACTATGAATAGTGAGTTAAACAACTGCTATAGCTTCCAAGTAAATACGAAGGCGAACAAGGTTGAAATAAAAAAAGCGGTGGAAGCTGCTTATGGCGTTTCCGTTGAAAAAGTTCGTACTATTAATGTCCGTCCAGATAGAAGAACCCGTCATACAAAGACAGGTATTCAACATGGTAAAACAAATGCTGTTAAAAAAGCACTTGTACAACTGGCGGAAGGTGAATCGATTGATTTATACACTAACATGTAATTAGACAATAATGTCAGTAAGAAAATTAAAACCAGTCACATCAGCGCAGCGATTTAGAGTAGTAAATGGATTTGACGCCATTACTACTGATAAGCCGGAAAAGAGTTTACTCGCTCCGAACACGCGATCTGGTGGTAGAAACAACAGAGGAAAGATGACCATGCGCCAAATTGGTGGAGGTCATAAAAGAAGGTATCGTATTATCGATTTCAAACGTAACAAAACTGGAGTTCCAGCAGAAGTTGCGTCTATCGAGTACGATCCAAATAGAACTGCATTTATTGCTCTTTTGAATTATCAAGATGGTGAAAAGCGTTATATCATTGCTCAAGCAGGACTACAAGTTGGACAGAACGTCGTTTCTGGCGCTGAAGGTATTGCTCCAGAAATTGGAAATGCAATGCTCTTAAAGTACGTTCCGCTTGGTACCATTATTTCTTGTATCGAATTGCGTCCTGGACAAGGAGCAATCATGGCAAGAAGTGCTGGTGCATTTGCTCAATTAATGGCGAGAGATGGGAAATTTGCTTCTATAAAATTACCTTCAGGAGAAACACGTTTGATCCTTGTAGAATGTATGGCAACTATTGGTGCTGTATCTAACCATGATCATCAATTGATTGTATCTGGTAAAGCAGGTAGATCAAGATGGTTGGGAAGACGTCCAAGAGTAAGACCGGTGGTTATGAACCCTGTCGATCACCCAATGGGTGGTGGTGAAGGTAAAGCTTCAGGAGGTCATCCAAGATCAAGAAACGGTATTCCAGCTAAAGGGTTTAGAACACGTAGCAAAACCAAAGCGAGCAACAAGTATATTGTAGAACGTAGAAAGAAATAACTGAGATAATATGGCACGTTCATTAAAAAAAGGACCTTACATCCATTATAAATTGAGTAAGAAAGTTGAAGAGAATGTTACTTCAAACAAAAAGACGGTAATCAAAACGTGGTCTAGAGCCTCTATGATTTCTCCGGATTTTGTTGGACAAACAATCGCTGTTCACAATGGTCGTCAATTTGTACCAGTTTATGTAACTGAGAACATGGTAGGTCACAAATTAGGAGAGTTTTCACCAACACGATCGTTTAGAGGTCACGCGGGTGCTAAAAATAAAGGTAAAAAATAAGTAGAGCTATGGGAAGTCGTAAAAAACAAATGGCAGACGCTATTAAGGAAGAAAGAAAGCACATCGCTTTTGCAAAGCTTAATAACTGTCCTACATCGCCAAGAAAAATGCGCTTAGTTGCGGATTTGGTTAGAGGACAAAAAGCTGAAATGGCTCTTAATATCTTAAGATTTAGTCCTAAAGAAGCATCTCGTCGTTTAGAGAAGTTGGTGCTTTCAGCAATTGCCAACTGGCAATCAAAAAACGAAGATGCGAGCATTGAAGATGCTGACTTATTCGTAAAAGAGATCAGAGTTGATGGAGGAGCAATGTTGAAAAGATTGCGTCCAGCACCTCAAGGTCGTGCACACAGAATTAGAAAACGTTCCAACCACGTAACCGTGGTAATAGGAGCAAAAAATAACACACAAGCTTAAATAGAGATATGGGACAAAAGACAAATCCAATCGGAAATCGTTTAGGAATTATCAGAGGATGGGAATCTAACTGGTATGGTGGCAATGATTATGGAGATAAACTTGCTGAAGACGATAAGATTAGAAAATATGTTCACGCTCGTTTATCCAAAGCAAGTGTGTCGAGAGTAATTATTGAGCGTACGCTTAAACTTGTAACCGTTACTATCACTACTGCAAGACCTGGTATCATTATCGGGAAAGGTGGCCAAGAGGTAGACAAGTTAAAGGAAGAGCTTAAGAAAATTACAGATAAGGAAGTTCAATTGAACATCTTTGAGATCAAGAGACCAGAATTGGATGCGTTTTTAGTTGCATCTAGCGTTGCTCGTCAAATCGAGAATCGTATTTCTTACAGACGTGCCATCAAAATGGCAATTGCTGCAACAATGCGAATGAATGCTGAAGGAATCAAGATTCAAATTAGTGGTCGTTTGAACGGTGCTGAGATGGCACGTTCTGAGCACTATAAAGAAGGAAGAATTCCATTATCAACGTTTAGAGCCGATATTGACTATGCTTTAGTTGAGGCACATACTACTTACGGTAGATTGGGTGTTAAAGTTTGGATCATGAAAGGTGAAGTATATGGTAAAAGAGAACTTTCTCCGTTAGTTGGTTTATCCAAAAAACAAGGTGGCAAAGGAGGAACTGAAGCACCAAGACGAGGTGGGAACGCTAATAAGTCCCGTCGTAGAAAGTAATTTTTAAAGTAAAAGAAAAATGTTACAACCTAGAAAGACAAAATTCCGTAAGCAGCATAAAGGCCGCATGAAAGGAAACGCCGGAAGAGGACATGAACTTTCAAATGGAACGTTCGGTATAAAATCGGTACACGAAACGGGAATGTTTTTAACATCTCGTCAAATAGAGGCAGCTCGTATTGCAGCTACACGTTTTATGAAAAGAGAAGGGCAACTTTGGATCAAAATATTTCCAGACAAGCCTATCACCAAGAAACCTCTTGAAGTACGTATGGGTAAAGGTAAAGGTGCTGTAGAGTATTGGGTAGCTATAGTTAAGCCAGGTAGAGTGATGTTTGAAGTTGGTGGTGTGCCATTGGACGTTGCAAAAGAAGCGTTACGTTTGGCAGCTCAAAAATTACCTGTAAAAACCAAATTCTTAATCGCTAGAGATTACGGAGCTTAATACATTGATATTATGAAGCAATCAGAAATTAAACAGCTTTCTACAGCTGAATTACAAGAAAAGTTAGGTGAAACTAAAAAGAGTTATGCTGACCTGAATATGGCACACGCTATTTCTCCTTTAGAAAATCCAATTCAATTGCGCAACGTAAGACGTTCAGTGGCAAGAATTGCAACCGAATTAACTAAAAGAGAAGTACAATAATTTGTATTCCCGCGGAAAGATGGAAAAAAGAAACTTAAGAAAAGAACGTATAGGAGTGGTAACTAGTAACAAAATGATGAAATCCATCGTTGTTGCCGAAGTTAAAAAAGTAAAACACCCTATGTACGGAAAATTCGTGTTGAAAACGAAAAAATACGTTGCGCACGATGAGACAAATGACTGCAACATTGGAGATACAGTAAAGATCATGGAAACAAGACCTTTATCTAAATCGAAAAGTTGGAGATTAGTAGAAATAATTGAAAGAGCGAAATAATTATGTTACAACAAGAATCAAGATTAAAAGTAGCTGATAACACTGGAGCAAAGGAAGTTTTGACTATCCGTGTTTTAGGTGGAACTAAAAGAAGATATGCTTCTTTAGGTGACAAGATTGTTGTTTCTGTTAAAGATGCAACGCCTAACGGTAACATTAAAAAAGGAGCTGTTTCTACGGCTGTTGTTATTCGTACCAAAAAGGAAGTAAGACGTCCTGACGGATCTTATATCAGATTTGATGATAATGCTTGTGTACTTTTAAATCCGCAAGGAGAAATGAGAGGCACACGTGTTTTTGGACCTGTAGCAAGAGAACTTCGTGACAAGCAATTCATGAAAATTGTATCATTGGCACCTGAAGTGCTTTAATGACTAATAAGATGACAAAGTTTAAAATAAAATCAGGAGATACCGTACAAGTAATTGCAGGAGACCATAAAGGTACAGAAGGCAAGGTTGTAAAGATCTTAAAAGATAAGAACAAAGTGATCGTTGAAGGCGTGAACATGGTTAAGAAACATACGAAACCAAGTGCACAAAGTCCTCAAGGTGGCATTGTAGAGAAAGAAGCGCCTATTCATATTTCTAACCTTTCACTTTTGAATAAAAAAGGTGAAACTACAAGAGTTGGATATAGAATGGAAGGCGATAAAAAAGTGAGATTTTCTAAAAAATCAAATGAAGTAATTTAGTTATGGCTTATATTCCAAGATTAAAACAAGAGTACAAGGACAAAGTAGTTTCTGCTCTTACAGAAGAATTCGGATATAAAAACGTAATGCAAGTTCCTAAACTTCAAAAGATAGTAATATCTAAAGGAGTAGGTGCAGCCGTTGCCGATAAAAAATTAGTAGACCATGCAGTGGACGAATTGACTAAAATTTCTGGTCAAAAAGCGGTTCCTACATTATCTAAAAAAGATATCGCATCGTTTAAATTACGTAAAGGTATGCCAGTTGGAGCTAGAGTTACATTGCGCGGTGAGCAAATGTATGAGTTTTTAGACCGTCTGGTAACAGCAGCACTCCCACGAGTTAGAGACTTTAACGGTATTAAAGCTACTGGCTTTGACGGAAGAGGTAACTATAACTTAGGTGTTACTGAGCAAATTATCTTTCCAGAAATAGATATTGATAAAATCAACAATATTTCAGGAATGGATATTACCTTTGTGACTTCGGCTCCTACAGATAAAGAAGCAAAATCGCTATTAACAGAATTAGGTTTACCTTTTCAAAAGAATTAAGATATGGCTAAAGAATCAATGAAAGCCCGTGAGGTGAAAAGACAAAGAGTAGTAGATAAGTACGCTGAGAAACGTAAAGCTTTGAAAAAAGCTGGAGATTACGAAGCGCTACAAAAACTACCAAGAAACGCTTCACCTGTACGTTTGCACAACCGTTGTAAATTAACCGGAAGACCAAGAGGATATATCCGTACTTTTGGAATCTCTCGTGTGATGCTACGTGAAATGGCAAACCAAGGCTTGATCCCAGGAGTTAGAAAAGCATCCTGGTAGTAGATGCGCTACGTCGCATCTCAACAAAGAGTATAACTGGACATAGGTTTGGGGGAAACCCAAAAACCACGTCCGCAATTTAATATAAATGAATACAGATCCAATCGCAGATTACCTAACGAGAGTTAGAAATGCAGTGAAAGCCAACCATAGAGTTGTTGAGATTCCTGCATCTAATCTAAAAAAAGAAATTACTAAAATATTATTCGACCAAGGATATATTTTAAGTTACAAATTTGATGATTCTACAGTACAAGGCACTATCAAAATAGCGCTTAAGTACAACAAGGAAACCAAAGAACCGGTTATCAGAAAAATCCAAAGAATAAGTAAACCAGGTTTACGTAAATACGCAGGCTCTAACGAAATGCCAAGGATCCTTAACGGACTTGGAATCGCTATTGTTTCTACTTCTTACGGAGTTATGACAGGTAAGCAAGCGCAAGCGAAAAAGGTTGGTGGAGAATTATTGTGCTACGTTTACTAATAAAGGAGAGATATGTCAAGAATAGGAAATAATCCAGTAGCAATCCCAGAAGGGGTTACAGTAGACGTCAAAGACAACGTAGTTACTGTAAAAGGTAAGTTAGGAGAACTAAGTCAAGAGTTTTCAAACGTTGAAATTACTGTTCAGGATGGTCAAGTGTCAGTGGCACGCCCTTCTGATAGTAAAGAAGCAAGAACAAACCATGGTCTTTACAGATCATTGGTGAAAAATATGGTAGAAGGCGTTTCTCAAGGCTGGACCAAACAATTAGAATTGGTTGGTGTAGGTTATAGAGCGACAAACCAAGGACAAAGATTAGATTTGGCTTTAGGGTTTTCTCACAATATCGTTTTGGAGGTTGCTCCAGAAGTTACAGTGGAAACCATTTCTGAGAAAGGAAAAAATCCAATCGTAAAGTTAACTTCATATGACAAACAATTGGTTGGACAAGTTGCAGCCAAAATCCGTGGTTATAGAAAACCAGAGCCTTACAAAGGTAAAGGGATTAAGTTTGTAGGAGAAGTATTAAGAAGAAAAGCAGGTAAATCAGCATAATCGTTTAGTTATGGCATTGACAAAAAATCAAAGAAGATTAAGAATTAAAAACAGAATTCGTAAGGTTGTTTCTGGAACAGAAGCAAGACCTCGTTTGGCTGTATTTAGAAGCAATAAAGAAATTTATGCTCAAATAATAGACGATGTAACTGGTAATACTATTAGTGCTGCATCTTCAAGAGATAAAGACATTAGTTCTGCTAAAGGAACCAAATCTGATATTGCCACTTTAGTTGGGAAATCATTGGGTGAAAAAGCATTGAAAGCTGGTGTTGAAACTATAGCTTTTGATAGAGGTGGATATCAATATCACGGAAGAGTAAAATCATTAGCAGAAGGTGCTAGAGAAGCAGGACTAAAATTTTAAGACGTTATGTATCAAAAATATAAAAACATAGAGCTAGTAAAACCAAGTGGTTTGGACCTTAAAGATCACCTTATCGGTGTGAATAGAGTTACTAAAGTTACTAAAGGTGGTAGAGCATTCGGTTTTTCAGCTATTGTTGTAGTTGGAGACGAGGCAGGAGTTGTAGGACATGGTTTAGGGAAATCTAAAGATGTGGCCACAGCGATCGCTAAAGCAATTGAGGACGCTAAGAAAAACTTAGTTAGAATTCCTATCCTTAAAAAGACATTACCACACGAACAAAAAGGTAAGTTTGGTGGTGCTCGAGTAAATATCATTCCAGCTTGTGAAGGTACTGGAGTTATCGCAGGTGGTGCTGTTAGAACGGTTTTAGAGGCTGTTGGTGTACATGATGTATTATCAAAATCTCAAGGATCTTCAAACGCTCATAACGTTGTAAAAGCAACTTTTGATGCTTTGTTAAACTTAAGAGATGCTGGAACTGTTGCTAGAGATAGAGGGATTTCACTTGATAAAGTATTTAACGGTTAATCAATAGAATAATGGCAAAGATTAAAGTAAAAAAAGTAAAAAGTGCAATCAACCGTACATTAAGACAAAAGAGAATATTAGAATCTTTAGGCTTGCATAAAATGAACCAGGTTGTTGAGCATGACGACACGCCAAGTATCCTTGGAATGATTAATAAAGTTCAACATTTAGTTTCTGTAGAGGAAACAAAATAATACAGCAGAATAATGGATTTAAGTAATTTAAAACCGGCTGAAGGGTCAGTTAAAAATCAAGGCAAAAGAATAGGTAGAGGACAAGGTTCTGGTAAAGGTGGTACTGCAACAAAGGGTCACAAAGGTCAGAAATCGCGTTCAGGTTATTCTAAGAAAGTTGGATTTGAAGGTGGGCAAATGCCACTTCAAAGACGTGTGCCTAAATTTGGATTTACAAATATCAATCGTGTAGAATATCAAGGTGTCAACTTGGATAAATTACAAGCATTGGTGGATGATAAAATCATCACAGATACAGTTGATTTGATGAATCTACTTGAACTAGGAATTGTTGGCAAGAATGATCTTGTTAAAATCATGGGTCGAGGAGAATTGAAATCAAAATTAAAAGTAACTGCTCATAAATTTACCGCTTCAGCAAAAGCTGCTATTGAAGCTGCAGGAGGTGAAGCTGTAACTTTATAAGACCATTTAGAGGATGAAATTTATAGAGACTTTAAAAAATGTTTGGAAAATAACAGAACTAAAAGATAGAATCATGCTTACGCTTGGTCTTCTTTTAGTTTACCGTTTTGGTGCTCAGGTAGTTTTACCAGGTATTGACGCAAGTCAACTAGGTGCTTTGGCTGATAATACAGACCAAGGTATTTTAGGACTTCTTAATGCATTTACTGGTGGCGCTTTTGCAAATGCTTCGGTATTTGCTTTGGGGATCATGCCATACATTTCGGCGTCGATTGTGGTTCAGTTAATGGGGATCGCAATTCCATACCTTCAAAAATTACAGAAAGATGGTGCTAGCGGTCAAAAGAAAATTACCCAAATCACACGTTGGTTGACTATTGCTATTTGTTTGGTGCAAGCACCAGGATACTTGGCAAGTTTACCGGCTTTAGGTATTCCTTCTTCAGCATTCTTATTGGGTACAGGAACGATGTTCTATGTGTCTTCGGTAATAATCTTGGTGACAGGTTGTGTCTTTGCAATGTGGTTGGGTGAAAAGATTACAGATAAAGGAATCGGTAACGGTATCTCATTATTAATTATGGTGGGTATCATTGCACGTTTACCAGCATCATTTGTTCAGAACTTTGCGTCTCGAGTAGAAGGTGGTGGAAACGGTGGATTAATGATGGTATTGATTGAATTGGTAATCTGGTTTGTAATCATTTTGTTAGCTATCATGTTGGTCATGGCTGTTCGTAAAATTGCGGTTCAATATGCACGTCGTACTGCCTCTGGTGGATATGAGAAAAATGTATTTGGATCAAGACAATTTTTACCTTTAAAGTTGAATGCCTCAGGTGTTATGCCAATTATCTTTGCACAAGCAATTATGTTTGTTCCTACTTTAATTGGTAAAGGATTAGGTGAAGGCGCTGTCGGACAGTGGTTGCAATCTAATTTCTCTGACATATTTGGGCTTTGGTACAATATTGTTTTTGCATTGTTGATTATCATATTTACGTATTTCTATACCGCGATTACCGTTCCAACCAATAAAATGGCTGATGACTTAAAACGTAGTGGTGGTTTCATACCAGGTATTAGACCAGGAACTGAAACTTCTGAGTATCTAGATAAGATTATGTCTCAAATTACGTTGCCAGGTTCTATCTTTTTAGCACTTATTGCTGTGTTCCCAGCGATTGTCGTAAAATTGATGGGTGTACAGCAAGGTTGGGCTTTGTTCTTCGGAGGTACTTCATTATTGATTATGGTGGGTGTTGCAATAGATACGATGCAACAAATCAATTCATACTTGTTGAACAAGCATTATGATGGTTTAATGAAAACCGGTAAAAATAGAAAAGCAATAGCTTAAATTGGAAAGATAGTGGATAGTGGTTAGAGGTTAGTGACTCTAAATTATCAAAAGGAAATACTACCAACTACCTACTAAAAACTAAAAATGTAACGATGGCAAAACAATCAGCAATAGAACAAGACGGATCAATTATAGAAGCATTATCCAATGCTATGTTCCGTGTTGAATTAGAAAATGGACATATTGTAACAGCGCATATCTCTGGTAAAATGCGTATGCACTATATTAAACTATTACCAGGGGACAAAGTAAAATTAGAAATGAGCCCTTATGATTTATCTAAGGCTCGCATAACTTATAGGTACTAATAATGGTGCTATCGAAAGGTGGTATCTTAAAGTATAAAACTAATAATAGAAACAGATGAAAGTAAGAGCATCAGTTAAAAAACGAAGCGCAGACTGTAAACTAGTGCGCAGAAAAGGTAGACTTTACGTCATTAACAAAAAGAATCCTAGATTCAAACAAAGACAAGGATAATTATGGCAAGAATTGCAGGGGTAGATATACCTAAACAGAAAAGAGGAGTAATCTCTTTAACTTACATCTACGGGATAGGTGCAAGCAGAGCTAAAGCAATTTTGGCGGAAGCTAAGGTTGATGAAAACACAAAAGTTCAGGATTGGACAGATGACGAAATAAGTGGTATTCGTGAAGCTGTTGGTGCTTTTACTATTGAGGGTGAATTACGTTCAGAAATTCAATTAAACATCAAACGTTTGATGGATATTGGATGTTACAGAGGTATTCGTCATAGAGTTGGACTTCCATTAAGAGGACAACGTACTAAGAATAACTCTAGAACTAGAAAAGGTAGAAGAAAAACTGTTGCTAACAAGAAAAAAGTAACTAAATAATAACAAGACATTAGTCATTAGTCATTAGGGCGTTAGATGAATCTGTCTGAAATGTAAAAGTCTAGGATTCTAACAACTAAAAGCTAACAACTAGAAACTAAAAATTATGGCAAAGTCAAGTACAAAAGTTAAAAAACGTAAAGTTATTGTTGAAGCAACTGGAGAGGCACACATCGCCGCTTCATTCAACAACATCATTGTTTCTTTAACAAACAAAAAAGGTGATGTGATTTCTTGGTCATCAGCTGGTAAAATGGGCTTCAGAGGTTCTAAAAAGAATACTCCGTATGCTGCTCAAGTAGCCGCTGAAGATGCTGCAGGTGTAGCAAAAGAAGCTGGATTGAAGAAAGTAAAAGTTTATGTTAAAGGACCAGGTAACGGTAGAGAATCTGCTATCCGTTCTATCCACAATGCAGGTATTGAAGTAACAGAAATTATTGACGTTACACCATTACCACATAACGGATGTCGCCCTCCAAAACGTAGACGTGTATAATTTATAACGTATTTATAATCAATATCAATCATTTTAAATGGTTGATATTGATTTTTTATATGTAAATTTGCAAACTGAAAAAAATTATTAACAAGTATCAAAAACGAGAGATCACTGTTTATCGAAGGATAGATTAAGACCTTAATTCATAGACACTCTCAAAATCAAATTAAGAAATGGCAAGATATACTGGTCCTAAAACTAAAATAGACCGAAAATTCGGCGAAGCTATTTACGGAGATGACAAAGCTTTCGAAAAAAGAAACTATCCTCCAGGTCAACACGGTGCGAACAAGCGTCGTGGAAAGAAATCTGAATACTCTATTCAATTAATGGAGAAGCAAAAAGCTAAATATACTTATGGTATTTTAGAAAAGCAATTCAGAAACATGTTTAAGAAAGCAACTGCGGCATCAGGAATTACTGGTGAAGTATTGTTACAATTATGTGAATCTCGTTTAGATAACGTGGTTTTCAGATTGGGATTAGCGCCTTCACGTAACGGAGCGCGTCAATTAGTTTCTCACAGACACATTACTGTTAATGGGGACATCGTAAACATTCCTTCTTACCAATTAAAAGCTGGCGACGTTGTTGCCATCAGAGAGAAATCAAAATCTCTTGATGTTATTACAACAGCATTGTCTAACTCTAGCAACGTTTACGAGTGGATGACATGGAACAACGAAACCAAACAAGGGACGTATGTTTCAATTCCAGCTAGAGTACAAATTCCAGAAAATATCAACGAACAATTTATCGTCGAATTATACTCTAAATAATAACTGATACAAAACGCAATATGGCAATATTAAATTTTCAAAAGCCCGACAAAGTGATTATGATTGATTCAACTCCTTTTGAAGGGAAGTTTGAATTCAGACCTTTAGAGCCTGGCTATGGATTGACAGTAGGTAATGCTTTAAGAAGAGTTTTGTTATCTTCTTTGGAAGGGTTTGCAATTACATCTGTAAGAATAGAAGGTGTTGATCACGAGTTTTCTACAATTGCTGGCGTAGTTGAAGATGTTACTGAAATAGTTTTGAACTTAAAGCAAATTAACTTTAAGCGTCAAATTGATGAAATTGATAACGAAACTGTTACGATTTCTATTTCAGGACAAGAGCAAATTACGGCTGGAGATTTCCAAAAATTTATCTCAGGATTTCAAGTTCTGAACAAAGATTTGGTCATCTGTAATCTAGATCCAAAGGTGAGCATCAATATGGAGTTGACCATTGAAAAAGGTAGAGGATATGTTCCTGCAGAAGAAAATAAAAAAGCCTCTGCACCAATTGGAACGATCTTTACAGATTCAATTTATACACCAATAAGAAACGTAAAGTACGCAATTGAAAACTTCCGTGTTGAACAAAAAACAGACTACGAAAAACTTGTTTTTGAGATCATCACTGACGGTTCAATTAACCCTAAAGATGCGTTAACAGAAGCGGCTAAGATTTTAATCCACCACTTCATGTTATTCTCTGATGAGCGTATCACTTTAGAAGCTGACGAAATTGCGCAAACAGAAACTTATGATGAAGAGTCACTTCACATGAGACAACTATTGAAAACCAAATTGGTTGATTTAGATCTTTCAGTGCGTGCGCTTAACTGTTTGAAAGCTGCTGAAGTTGATTCTTTAGGAGATTTAGTTGCATACAACAAAAATGATTTAATGAAATTCAGAAACTTCGGTAAGAAATCATTAACTGAACTAGAAGAACTAGTGAGTGTTAAAGGTCTTAGCTTCGGAATGGATTTAAGCAAGTACAAGTTAGATAAAGACTAGAAGATTTACGATTGTGGATTTCTGATTTACGATCAGTAACTTCTTTTTTTTTCAAAATAAACAATTATTAACGACACATAATTTGCTCTCCGGATGGATATGGTAGCAAGATGATGTCAAATTTAAAATGTCATGAGACACGGAAAAAAATTCAACCATTTAAGTCGTAAAACGGCACACAGAAAATCAATGTTGGCAAACATGGCTTGTTCTTTAATTGAGCACAAGCGCATCAACACAACAGTTGCAAAAGCGAAAGCTTTACAGCAATTTGTTGAGCCAATGATTACAAAGTCAAAAGAAGACACTACGCACAACAGACGTATTGTTTATAGCCGTTTGAGACAAAAAGAAGTG
This sequence comes from Gelidibacter sp., assembly GCF_039916245.1. Lineage (GTDB taxonomy): Bacteria > Bacteroidota > Bacteroidia > Flavobacteriales > Flavobacteriaceae > Gelidibacter. The sequence continues at coordinate 23,810 of NZ_JBDSLS010000279.1, read as the reverse complement.
GTAGCTGAATTGTTTAGAGATGTTGCTCCAAAAGTTGGCGACCGTCCAGGAGGATACACACGTATCATCAAGTTGGGGAATCGTTTAGGGGATAACGCTGATATGGCAATGATCGAATTGGTAGATTACAACGAAATCTACAATGCAGATAAGCAACCTAAAAAGAAAACAACTCGTAGAGGTCGTGCTAAAAAAGCTGACGATACTGTTGACGCAACTGCTGCTGCCGCTACTGGTACTGCCGCTACTGCTGCTCCAGTGGTTGACAAAAAAGCAACCAACGAGGAAGAAGAATAAATGGGTAATCATTTATAATATAAAAAGGATAAACGTTTTAGTTTATCCTTTTTTTTATGCAATTTTGCAAAACTTGTTCCTGCGCTTGCATTGCGCCTAACGCAATGAAGGCGGGAATCTCATAATAATTAGAATGAAATATACTAAAAGACACAAAGCCATCATTCTTCTTTCAGATGGCACGATTTTTCACGGTAAATCAATAGGAAAACAAGGTTCAGCCTTTGGGGAAATCTGTTTTAACACAGGTGCCACTGGGTATCAAGAAGTGATAACAGATCCATCCTATTATGGTCAAATAATGGTCGCTACCACTGCACATTTGGGTAATTACGGAATTGTTACTGAAGAAGTGGAATCGGATTCCATTCAAATAGCAGGTTTGGTCTGTAAGAATTTTAGTTATAATTATTCACGACCTGCAGCTGATGGTTCTTTGGAGGAATTCTTCAATAAATTCAATCTCCTTGCTATTTCCGATGTTGATACACGTGCTTTAGTAAGCTATATTCGCGATAATGGTGCCATGAACGCGGTCATTTCTACGGAAGTGGACAATATAGAAGGGTTAAAGAAGCAGCTTGCTGAAGTACCACAAATGAAAGGTTTGGAACTTGCTTCAAAAGTGAGTACCAAAGAGCCTTATTTTGTAGGTAATGAAAAGGCGACCTACCGTGTTGCTGCGTTGGACTTAGGCATTAAAAAGAATATTCTTCGCAATTTGGCCAAAAAGGATGTCTACATTAAAGTGTTTCCATACGATGCCACTTATGAGGAGATGAATGCTTTTGAACCTGACGGATTCTTTCTTTCCAACGGCCCTGGAGATCCACAACCATTGCTCGGCGTCATTGCTTTAACTCAGGAAATTATCAAACACAATAGACCACTTTTTGGAATCTGTCTTGGCCATCAAATCATTGGTTTGGCTAATGGCATTTCAACCTATAAAATGAATAATGGTCATAGAGGGATCAATCATCCAGTTAAAAATCTGATGACAGGAAAAGGTGAAATCACATCTCAAAATCATGGTTTCGCACTCAATAGAGAAGAAACAGAACAACATCCAGACATTGAAATCACACATAACCATTTAAACGATAATACCGTTGCAGGGTTACGTATGAAATCAAAAAATGTGTTTTCTGTACAATACCATCCTGAATCCAGTCCTGGTCCACATGATGCGTCTTATCTGTTTGATCAGTTTATAGAAAACATGCAAAAAAAATAGTAACGAAACCTCAAAAAAACAGCATCTTTTTTGAGGTTTTCTTATAGCGCAAACATTATCGCAGATTTTAAATGTAATTCCGAAACTGGAGCGGGAGTTCCAGGTAAGTATTTCGTAAATTAGCGTGGCTTGCGGCAGTGGTGGTTTAAGTCACTTTGCATAGTCCCAATAGAAATTAATTAATAGTAAGAAAGAATAGAATATTAACTTTAAATATTATAACAATGAGTATCATCCTTAGCATTCATGCAAGACAAATTTTTGATTCACGTGGTAATCCAACTGTTGAAGTAGATGTCATTACAGAAAACGGTGTCCTTGGACGCGCTGCGGTGCCTTCTGGGGCTTCTACGGGAGAACATGAAGCTGTAGAGCTTAGAGATGGTGGAAAAGCTTTTATGGGTAAAGGCGTTCATAATGCCGTTGAAAACGTAAACTCAGTAATTGCTCAAGAATTATTGGGAACTTCAGTATTCGAACAAAATAAAGTGGACCAGATGATGATTGATTTGGATGGTACTGCAAACAAATCAAAACTGGGTGCCAATGCCATTTTAGGAGTGTCTTTAGCGGTTGCTAAAGCGGCTGCTAATGAGTTGGGCATGCCCTTGTACAGATATGTTGGTGGCGTTTCTGCCAATACGCTTCCTGTGCCAATGATGAATATCATCAATGGTGGCTCACATTCTGATGCCCCTATTGCATTTCAGGAATTTATGATCATGCCAGTGAAAGCGAAAAATTTCACACATGCCATGCAAATGGGAACTGAGATTTTCCATAATCTTAAAAATGTATTGCACGACAGAGGTTTGAGTACTGCTGTGGGCGATGAAGGTGGATTTGCACCAAATCTAGCTGGGGGAACTGAAGATGCTTTGGACACAATTAAATTAGCCGTTGAAAAAGCAGGTTATACTTTAGGTGATGACGTAATGATCGCTTTAGATTGTGCTGCTGCAGAATTTTATGTGGACGGAAAATATGATTATACAAAATACGAAGGCGCCTCTGGAAAAATAAGAACCAGTAAAGAACAAGCCGATTATTTGGCAGAACTGGCCGCTAAATATCCAATCCTTTCTATTGAAGATGGAATGGATGAGAACGACTGGAAAGGATGGAAATATTTGACTGAAAAGATAGGCGATAAAGTACAACTGGTAGGTGACGATTTATTCGTAACCAATGTAGAACGATTATCAAGAGGAATTGAAAACGGCATTGCGAATTCTATTCTGATTAAAGTCAACCAAATCGGAACGTTGACTGAAACTATCGCAGCGGTTAATATGGCACATAATGCGGGTTATACTTCGGTAATGTCGCACCGTTCAGGTGAAACAGAAGACAACACCATTGCTGATTTAGCTGTGGCTTTAAACTGCGGACAGATTAAAACCGGTTCAGCATCACGTAGTGACCGTATGGCCAAATACAACCAATTGCTACGTATTGAGGAGGAGTTGGAAGATGTGGCTTACTTTCCTGGGGTAAGAGCTTTTAAAGTAAAATAAATATTCAGCTACCTTTTAAGGTAAGAGTAAATAATTGGGTTAGATTTTTTTGAAATCTAACCCTTTTTTTATGGTAATGAAGGTTGCTTGTACTTTTACGATTAAATTTTAAATCGTAAAAAAATGGTTGCATTGTGTTTGTAGAAAATGTTGAACATCAATATTTACGGAAACGAACTTCAAACAAAATTCACCTTGAGTGTTAAAACGTAAACAAAAGCCCATTTGTTAGCTCGTATTGCGATTGTGGTATGGTCACAACAGGGTACGCATCAAAATTATAAATGAAGGTTGTTTTAAAAGCAAGATTCTTTAGAATTTTAAACAAGACACTCGTCGTACTTGAGAGTCTGTAATCGTTTAAGGCATCCAATCGTGGCTGATAATAACTGGTGTTGATAATACCAAGAGTTTCCGTAGGATAGAGGCTAAAAGACAGATAAGTGCTTGCACGGAAATCTTTATGAATTCTATTTTCGGCAATGTCTGAGGCTTTTTCATATTCGTACATGACCAATGTGCCCAGATAAAAACGATAATTTTCGTTGGAGGTTAGTTTAAATCGTGGACCAAGGCCTATCAATCCTCTAAAATCAATTTCTGAAATGGCATCATATTGCGCTTGGGCAAAGGCTTCCATTTTAATCGTTTCCGTAATTCTATGATTGTACCGCAAGTGCTGTGTTCCTTTGTTCACGAAGGATTCTCCTGCCGCTTTTTCAAACTTTAAATCGTTTACAAATAGCCATAATTCTTTTTTGTTATTATATTGAATATCCGACTTGGTCGCGATTTTGAAAATATTATTCTTGTTCTTGATTAAACTGGCATCTAAACTTACTGATCCTGTCCATTTGGCAGAATCCGTCTTTTTTCTTAAAGTTTCTACATTAATCACTTGTGAATAGCTGTTCGTAATTATTAGAAAGAATAAGATGGAGCTAATACTGATTTTCATAGGTGTAATATTAATTGAGTGTAATTTCCGCCGAATCCAATTCCTCTTTTGTGGCTCTTCTTACAAGTACCAAAACCAACATAAGTAGGAAAAACCACATTAATATATTTGTAGTTCTGGCGGGGTACACAAAAATAAAAAACTTATGTAAATTCGTTCTTAAAGATAGATTTTCCTATAGTTTTTATATATTCTAAGATTGTTAAAATGCTTGTTAAGTTCTTTTCTATATCATGATATATTTTGTAAATTCGTGACTCCGATCATCCACTAACGATGATCTGTAATTTTAAATATAACTTACAAAAATATATATGTCCGATAAAGCTACAATAGAAATACAAGGTAAAAAATATGAATTTCCTCTCGTCGTAGGCACCGAAAATGAAGTTGCCATCGATATCAGTGATTTAAGAACCACCACAGATAGTGTTATTACACTCGACCCAGGGTTTAAAAATACCGGTTCATGCGAAAGTGCCATCACATTTTTGGATGGTGAACAAGGAATTTTGAGATATAGAGGGTATGCAATAGAAGAGTTGGCCGAAAAAGCGGATTTTCTTGAAGTAGCTTTCCTTCTCATTTTTGGTGAATTACCAACCAAAGTAGAATTGGAAAAATTCCATGCAGATATCAAGTCACAATCCGTTGTGGATGAAGATATCCGTAAAATTGTGGATGCTTTCCCAAAATCGGCGCATCCAATGGGTGTGATTGCTTCACTTACCAGTGCACTGACTGCTTTTAATCCATCTTCAGTAAATGTCAATTCTGAAGAAGATATGTACAAAGCCATTGTTAAAATTTTGGGTAAATTCCCAGTGCTTGTGGCATGGACTTTCCGTAAAAAGAATGGATTGCCGTTGGATTATGGCGATAAAAACTTAGGCTATGTTGAGAACATCCTTAAAATGATGTTCAAACAACCGAATGAAGATTATAAAGTAAATCCTATCGTATTAAATGCGTTGGATAAACTTTTAATCCTTCACGCCGATCATGAGCAAAACTGTTCTACGTCAACCGTAAGAATAGCAGGTTCATCTCATGTAGGTTTGTTCGCATCACTTTCTACAGGTATTTCTGCACTTTGGGGTCCGCTTCACGGCGGTGCTAACCAAGCGGTTTTGGAAATGTTGGAAGCTATCAATTCTGATGGTGGTGATACTGATAAATACATGGCGAAAGCTAAAGATAAAGAGGATCCGTTCCGCTTGATGGGCTTTGGACACCGTGTTTACAAAAACTTTGACCCAAGAGCAAAAATCATCAAAAAGGCAGCCGATGAAGTATTGAATGATTTGGGAGTGGAAGATAAAATTCTTCATATTGCTAAAGCTTTGGAAAAAGAAGCTTTGAAAGATCCGTACTTTGTGGATCGTAAACTTTATCCTAACGTGGATTTCTACTCAGGAATTATCTACAGAGCTATGGGGATCCCAACAGATATGTTTACGGTAATGTTTGCTTTAGGACGTCTGCCAGGCTGGATTGCTCAATGGAAAGAAATGAGATTGAACAAAGAGCCAATAGGACGACCAAGACAAATATATGTTGGTGCAACATTGAGGCCTTTTAAAGCTATTGAAAAACGTTAAATAGAATAGATTAATACAACAAAGCTTCATTTTTAAAGATGGAGCTTTTTTTATACTTTACAACATGCTAAAACTGAATATTAAGAACGAAACATCCCGACTAAGAGCTGTGGTTTTGGGGACTGCCGTAAGCAACGGACCGACACCTAAAGCAGAAGAAGCCTATGATCCAAAGTCATTAGAGCATATTAAAGCGGGAACTTATCCTGTGGAAGCTGATATGACGGAGGAAATGGAAGCGGTAGCCAAAGTTTTTGAAAAATATGATGTGAAGATCTATCGTCCAGAACTGATCGAAAATTATAACCAAATTTTTGCAAGGGACATTGCTTTTGTTATTGATGACCTTTTAATTAAAGCTAATATCCTGCCTGATAGGGAAAAGGAATTGGAGGCCATTCAGTATGTTATTGAGCAAATCGATCCTGAAAAAGTTGTCCGACCACCAGAGGAAGTTCATATTGAAGGTGGCGATGTCATGTTATGGAATGATCATATTTTTATTGGGACTTATAAAGGCAGTGATTATAAGGATTATATTACAGCACGCACCAATATAGAGGGCGTCAACTATATAAAGGAATTATTTCCCCATAAAATTGTCAAGGAATTTGATTTGGTAAAATCGCGAATTGAGCCAAGGGATAATGCACTGCATTTGGATTGTTGCTTTCAACCCGTTGGAAAAAATAAAGGTATCATTTATAAAAGTGGCTTTCGCGAAGAAAGTGATTATATGTACTTAGTCAATTTGTTTGGGAAGGAAAACCTATTTCACATCACACGTGAAGAGATGTATCATATGAATAGCAATATTTTCTCTATTGCAGAAGACGTTGTTATTTCAGAAGGAAATTTTACGCGATTGAATACTTGGCTTCGCAATAATGGTTTTACAGTGGAAGAAGTGCCATATGCTGAAATAGCAAAACAAGAAGGTTTATTACGTTGCAGCACGTTACCTTTGATAAGGGATTAAAAGATTTAAAGCAGTATTATTAATTGTGATGATACCGCTTATTTTTTTATCCTAATTAAACACCAATTATTGCTGAAGTCAAGACAACAGTGCAACAGGCCAATATAAAGTTATAACTGCCTTTTTCTGTCCTGTGAAAATAAATGAGGAAGGCAAAATTTATAAGACCATAAAAAGATATTCCGGTACGAATGAACCCCAAATCAGACTGGAAAGCCACCAAAGCTGACAGAGCTATGATGTTGCTAATAATAAAATATGAAAGCAATACCACAATCCTCCTTTTGTTGTTAGACGGTGTGGAATCATATCTTAAGAATAATTTTATTGGGAAAAAATAGATGCTTGTTAAAAGCGCAATCAGCAGATATATAAACGCAGGAATGACATTTTTTATAGCTAAAAAATAGAGTAGGCTGAGGATTGGTAAAAGTAGATAATCTCTTTTAAAAATTAGTTTAGAAGTCATAGGTATTTAATTTAAAATGCTACTACTCATTTCTCTGGGTAACTATTCAAATCAAATATATTCAAATATAACTTAGGGAATAATTGCCTTATGGAAGTTATTTAAACCAACGCTTAATCTTACTTTCCGTATAAAAAATAATTATTGACCAAATCTATATAGATGCGTTTGGCCTCGTCAGGAGTAACATTCTTTACTTGAAATAGCGCATTCGTCTTAAATGCTGTAATCATGGGTTTATTACCCTTAGGACTTTTATAGTTATTCGTTGCTTTTTTATAATACGCATAGAGGCGCAGTAGCAAATCGGCAGGGAAAGGCTTTGTATAGCTATTGATACGATCTACAGCTTCCTTAAATTCAATATCTAAACTGTCTTCTGAAATCATTTTCTTTCGGCAATAACACTTACACCACCTTTTACTTTTTGATTAAGTACTACTTTAATATCTGAATCCAAAGGTAAAAATAAATCTACTCTCGAGCCAAATTTAATGAATCCAGAATCTGCTCCTTGTTTGACGTCATCATTTGCTATAGCATAATTAACAATACGTTTTGCCAAGGCGCCCGCGATTTGACGATAGAGTACTTTTCCGAAGAATTCGTTTTCAACCACAACTGTAGTACGTTCGTTTTCTTCACTCGCTTTTGGATGCCACGCAACTAAAAATTTTCCAGGATGGTATTTACTGAAAACTACTTTTCCTCCAATTGGGTAGCGCGTCACATGGACGTTTATTGGTGACATAAATACGGAAACCTGAATGCGTTTATCCTTGAAAAATTCTTTTTCAAAAACTTCTTCAATCACAACAACTTTACCGTCAACAGGGGAGAGGGCATGATGATCATGCAGGGTTCCAATACGTTTTGGATTTCTAAAAAATTGAAGAATGATGATGAAAAACGCTACAACAATGAGCATTAAGGTGGTTCTTAACCATTCTATTGATACAAAATAATCAATACTCATGATCGCTATTACAACTAGAGCAATCGTAATCATTACAATTTTATGGCCTTCTTTATGAAACATAGGGGAATAGTCTTAAAAATAAATAAAAAAATGGTGCTGCAAAAATAATACTATCTAACCGATCTAGCAAACCGCCATGTCCTGGCATAATCACGCCACTGTCTTTGACTCCGGCCTGCCTTTTGAACTTGGACTCAATCAAGTCGCCCAAAGTCCCAAATACACTTGCAATAATACTTAATATGAGCCAATTTGTGAAATCTAAAGTATCTGTAAATGTAGCGATAAAATAACTTGCTAAACAGGCAAAAAATAAGCCGCCCATAAAGCCTTCGACGGTTTTTTTAGGCGAGACACTTGGAAATAGTTTTTGTTTCCCAAAATTCTTACCTACAAAATAGGCACCGGTGTCATTTATCCAAATCAATACAAATACTCCAAGCAATAGCATTGGCGTGAATATCTTATCGTTATTGGCAATCAAGATTAAAAAAACAAAAGCACTGGCCAAATAAAATGTGGTAAGAATATAACGCTTGGTTTCAAACAGTGGTATGGTCTTTTCTGAAAATAAATCCTTGATTAAAAATAGCTGGACAAAAATAGTGAGGACCTGAAGTATTTTTATGGCTTCGTTAAAACCGGCATCCAATCCAGGGACGATTGCCCACACACTAAAACTAGCATACATCAGGGTAAAGACAATATAAGGTGCTTTGCTTTCTAGCTGAATTAGCTTTTTAAATTCGGCCATGCAAATAATCCCAAATACGAAAAAAAGAGCGACCAATAGATATTGCCAATAAATGGAGAGTATCAGCAATGATATATAAATAGCGCCAGAAATAGCTCTCGTACTAAGTTCTTTCATCTGTAAATTTTAGTAGGTTTTTAATAACAGATGACGCCTTTCAAATAGTGGTTTCCCATGAAATAAAGTGAAAAGTTCCATTATAAATCTTCTAGAAGCAGCAAATATAGGTTTTTTGAGCTACTTCCATAACTAAGAAAGTTTTTATCTTCTATAGTCTTGAAATGTTTGATGGTGGTAATATTAGTTGGGATTTTATCCTTATTCTTATTTTTAATGCCTCTTAGGCCTTCACCAATGTTCTCAACAAACTGACTAGTTGTTGCGTAGATGATAAAGTTAGCAGGTAGATCGCCTAATTTTTTTTCCGCAATTTGATTGGAAGAGATCAATAAAGAACCATCATCGGCTATTAAATATTCGCAAGTAGAAAGGAAATATTGACCTTCTTCAGGTTTTCTGGTGATCGGAAGATCAAAATCCTTGAATAAATCTTTAAGTCTTGTATCTAATAAGAAAACGTTCATGCCTTCCCAATCGTTCTCCTGAAGAATGTTATGTAAAGATTTATGGACTTCTCCCATATTCTCACAATACAGGAATTTTCCACCATTGGCCTTAAAATTTATAGTAAATTTTTCGTCTATAGGTAGTTTAATCTCTGGCATATACTTGCCTCTCTCTTCGCTTTTTATTTTATCTTCTGGCGTATATTTTAAGCCGAAAATTTTACGAAATAGACTCATGAATGGGTTGCTATTAACCTGATTTTACTAATGGTTTCCTCAAATATAAAAAAACTTAAATTAACAAAGGTTTAATTTAAGTTTTTTATATGAATTTGAAATTTTTATTTAAATTAACGGCTCATCTTTTGGGATGTCTTCAACCGGTACTTCAATATCTTGAATTGTGGTAATTGGATGTGTTTGTTTTGCCGTTTCTAAAATCACTTTTTCGTAAGGACGCTTGCCAAAAATACGTTCTAAATTGTCCTTGAAAATGACTTCTTTTTCAAGTAATTCTTCTGCTAATTCGGTCAGTTTATCTTTATTCTCTTCAAGAATTTTGATGGCGCGAGCATATTGCTCTTCAATAATCACAGAAATTTCCTCGTCAATCAACTCTGCAGTCTTTTCGCTATAAGGTTTTGAAAAACCATATTCAGATTGTCCTGAAGAATCATAATAGGTTAAGTTTCCTACTTTCTCACTCAATCCATACACCGTAACCATAGCACGGGCTTGTTTTGTGACTTTTTCTAAATCACTCAAAGCACCAGTGGAAATCTTATCGAAAATTACTTTCTCGGCAGCACGGCCACCAAGAGCAGCGCACATTTCGTCGAGCATTTGCTCTGTTCTTACAATAAGTCGCTCTTCTGGCAAATACCAAGCAGCACCCAATGATCTTCCTCTTGGTACAATAGTTACCTTCACTAAAGGCGCAGCATGTTCCAACATCCAACTTATGGTTGCGTGTCCCGCTTCGTGGAACGCAACGGCGCGTTTTTCATCTGGAGTGATGATCTTGTTTTTCTTTTCAAGTCCGCCGATAATTCTGTCAACAGCATCCAAGAAATCTTGTTTGTTTACAGATTTGTTGCCTTTTCTAGCTGCTATTAATGCCGCTTCGTTACACACGTTGGCAATATCAGCCCCAGAGAATCCAGGTGTTTGTCTGGCAAGAAAATCAATGTCTAAATCTTCGCCTTTTTTGATCGGTCTTAAATGCACCTCAAAAATTTCCTTGCGTTCAACGATATCTGGAAGATCAACAAAAATCTGTCTGTCAAAACGACCAGCACGCATTAAGGCCTTATCTAAAATATCAGCTCTGTTGGTTGCAGCAAGAACAATCACGTTAGTGTTGGTTCCAAAACCGTCCATTTCAGTCAATAACTGATTCAAGGTGTTTTCACGCTCGTCGTTAGAACCTGACATGGCGTTTTTACCTCTGGCACGTCCAATGGCGTCAATCTCATCAATAAAAATGATAGATGGTGATTTTTCTTTGGCTTGTTTAAATAAGTCTCTCACTCTGGAAGCTCCAACACCCACAAACATTTCTACGAAATCTGAACCAGATAAAGAGAAAAAAGGAACTTTAGCTTCACCAGCAACAGCTTTTGCCAATAGCGTTTTACCGGTTCCTGGAGGTCCTACAAGAAGTGCTCCTTTTGGAATTTTACCACCTAAAGAAGTATATTTTTCTGGAGTTTTTAAGAAGTCTACAATTTCTTGTACTTCTTCTTTGGCACCTTCCAAACCGGCTACATCTTTAAAGGACGTTTTGACATCGGTGTTTTCATCAAACAATTTTGCCTTGGATTTTCCGATATTGAATATCTGTCCACCAGCACCACCGCCAGCACCACCAGACATCCGTCTCATGATAAATATCCAAACGCCAATAATCAATACAAATGGCAAGAGGCCTAATAGGAAATCGCCCCAAACGTTATGCTCTGTCTCAAACGTAACTTTAGTATTGGTAAGGTTATTGTCTTTAATAACTGTGCTTATTTGCTCCTGAAAGAGCGCTAAGTCTCCAAACTCAAATTTGTAATTTGGACTCGGCGTTACAGAAGGCAAAATGTTGTTAGGCTTGCTGCCTTTATGTTTTTCTAATTTTAAAGCTTCGTCAGTCAAGTAAACTTTGGCTTCTCTATTATTGACAATTTCAACTTTGGCAACATCACCATGGCTCAAATACTCGAAAAATTGAGCAGGGGTTGTTTTTTTAGTATCCTGTCCACCAAAACCACCGGAGAATATTTGAACTGCAAAAAACGCAGCGATCACCATTCCGTAAATCCAATAGGGACTTAGTTTCGGTTTTTTGTTTAAGTTTTTATTTTCTTTTGACATTAATTTTCTTTTAGTAACTAGTTTCTATAACGGTTGTTTTTGCGTCGCCCCATAGTCCTTCAATATCATAATATTGTCTAATGTGTTTTTGGAAAACATGTACAACAACGTTGACGTAATCCATTAAAACCCATTCGGCGTTCTCGCTTCCCTCCACATGCCACGGATGGTCTTTAAGTGTTTTGCTGACTTTCTTTTGAACTGCATTTACAATAGCGTTCACTTGTGTGTTTGAGTTTCCTTCGCAAATAATGAAATAATCACAAACCGTATTTTCAATATCCCGTAAATCGAGAATTTTTATCTCTTTCCCTTTGACGTCTTCAATGCCTTCTAAAATAGTGGATATCAGTGCGTCTGAGTTAATGTTTTCTTTCGCCATTAATTTAAATTAAATTTGTGCAAAGTTATTGTTTTATTTATTCTTTTGAGACTTTATATTTCATAAGAAATTTATAATTTATTTAAAGCTTGCACATGCGTATTATCAAACTTGATGCCATTGACTCTACCAATACTTACTTAAAACAGTTGAGTGTTGCGGGTAATGCCGAAGACGGCCTGGCGGTAGTGGCTAAATTTCAAACTCACGGGCGAGGTCAAATGGGAACTGTTTGGGATTCTCAAGAGGCCAAGAACCTAACCTTTAGCGTGTTTAAGGATGTTTCTTTTGTCAATATCGCGCAGCACTTTTACATCAGCATGGCCGTGTCTTTAGCCGTTTATGAGGCCTTAAACAGTTTGGGACTGCAGCGCATAAGTGTAAAATGGCCTAACGACATTTTGTCAGACAATAAGAAGATTGCCGGCATCCTAATTGAAAATGTCATTAAACTGAATGTTATTTCAGGGTCGGTAATTGGAATTGGACTTAATGTCAATCAAACAGATTTTGCAGATTTGCCATCGGCGTCCTCCTTACTATTACTTTCTGGACAGGTCAACGATTTGGACGAAGTTTTAAATATTGTTTTAAAGCAGATTGAGATCCATTTTAACTATTTGAAAAATAAACAATTCAAGCTTTTGAAGTCGCGTTATGAATCGCATCTGTTCAGAAAAAACAAACCTTCAACTTTTAGAAATGCTGAAGGTGCGTTGTTTTTGGGATATATTGTTGGAATTTCCGAATTGGGAAACCTATTAATCAGGGTGGAGGACAACATCATAAAAAGTTTTGACTTTAAGGAAGTCGTACTGATGTACTAAACTGCTTTAGACAGGTTAGTCACTAAGGTTTCAATAAACTTTGAAATAGGACCTTTAATCATCATGGCCATCATTGGATTGAAGTCGCCTGCAAAGGTCAATTTCACATCACTCTGATTGTCGTCTGTTTCTTGAATGTCGCCAGTTAAAGAAAAATCCAATTTTCCTCCTGCTGCACCAAGAACGATTTTGTTAGGAGCAATGCTTTCTTTTTTCTTCAATATGATCTCAGGCATGCCTTTCAGGGCAAATAAAAACTTATCGTCGCCTAAAACTTCAAATTTACTGATGTTTTCAGGCATTAATTGTTCAAAATTCTTGACATCAGACAAAAAATCGAAGACTTCCTGCGGACTCTTTTGAAGATTTACTTTTGGTGACTCTAAATTCATGGTTTTGTTATGTTTTGTTCCGCCTGCGCAAATACACCGGACGGATAAATGTTTATTTTTTAACGTTGTATGATTTTCAGTTGCATCAACTAAACGACAAGCAACTTTACAACCTCACTAGCTCAAATGGCATTCCATTCGCTAGGATTGGCATTCCAATCGGCCAAAATTTCCTGTTCTTTACTGGTGATATATTTAGTGTCCAAAGCTTGCTCCAAAAGCGATTCATAATTACTTAAGGTTTGTAAAGTGATATTAGCTTCTTTGAAATTGGCGTTTGCCACTTCAAATCCATAAGAGAAAATGGCCACCATTCCTTTGATGTTTACACCAGCGTCCTCAAGCGCTTTTACTGCATTAAGACTACTTTTTCCGGTGCTGATCAAATCTTCAATGACCACTACGTTTTGTCCTTTGTCAACTCGACCTTCAATTTGATTAAGGCGTCCGTGACCTTTTGCTTCAGGTCGGACATATACAAAGGGCAAGCCTAGATATTCAGCGACCAAAACGCCAATACCAATGGCGCCTGTAGCTACGCCAGCAATAACGTCTGGTTTGCCATACTGTTGCTCAATATGCTTTGCCATGATTTCACGCACATAATTTCGAATTGGCGGATAGGATAGTATAATCCGGTTGTCGCAATAAATTGGCGATTTCCAACCAGAGGCCCACGTAAATGGTTCATTTGGTTGTAATTTGATCGCGTGAATCTGCAATAGCAGCTCAGCGGTTTTTTTGGCGGTTTGTTTGTTGAGAATCATGCTGCAAAATTAAACAAATTTATAGATTTTGAAATCAAAAACTTCTTGAAAATATTTTTCAAAAGTGCAACTATGAATCAAAAAACTATATTTTTACCAATTCAACACTTCCATGAAAGAAATGACGCACAGAATTTTTGTTAATGACAAGCCCATTATTTTGACCACCAAGGTCAAGAAGGAAAAGCTTTTCAAAAACTATCTCATGAGTACCGTTAATATTGGTAAGGTTATTAAAGAGCTTAACACGACGGATTTGGAGGGTATCCGGATTATTGGTAAAAAAGAAGATAAACTCCTAAAATCATTTCTGAAAAAATTGCCCAACGTCATAGCGGGCGGTGGGAAGGTATTCAATAGTAACGGCGACATTCTTTTTATTTATCGCAACGATAAATGGGATTTGCCCAAAGGGAAAATCGAGGACAACGAAAGTATAGAAGATACTGCCTTACGTGAAGTGGAAGAAGAAACCAAAGTCAATGGGTTGAAAATCGTAAAACCTTTAGAAACGACCTACCATATCTTTAAACGCAATGGCCGACTCCAACTAAAAATCACCTATTGGTTTGAAATGACTTCTACTTATGCTGGGGTCTTGGAGCCACAAGAAGAGGAAGGGATTACTAAAGTGGAATGGCTAAATCCAGCACAGATTAAAGAAGCTATGGAGAATTCTTATGCAAATATTAAGATTTTGGTGTAGGTTTTTTTGTTGACTTTTGGAAAAAAATGCTATAAGGTTAATTTGTTTGAATCATTTCTAGTGCCAAAAAGAGATAAGATTTCAACGCTATTGTTTTTAGTTCGATAATAGAGTTTATTGTATTTTAGTATTACTGCTCTTCGAACATTCTTCTTTTGTTTAGATATTTGAAAAAGATTTGGATTTTTGGAAATCAATTCAAGGGTATGATCTATTTCTTTAGAAAAATTTTCAAGCTCTCTTTCTGTCCAGTTTTATTCAAGATATTTAATTACTTCTCTTAAGTCAGAAATGGCATGATCGGTCCATATTATTTTATAACCATTTTTCATAGAGCTTCCTGACCTCTGAATGTGGTTTCAGATTTCCCGAATCAGCGTCTTCCAATCCTTTTTCAATTGAATCTTTTTCTGCTGAGGAGATTTCATTCCACAAATCCGTTTTTTCGCACTCTCGAAGCTTCATGATTTTTTCAAGGATAGAATTATCGTTCAATGTAGTCAACCATTGAATCAATTCTATTTTTTTATCTTGAATGTTTGTGTCCATAAACCAAATTTACAAATTACAGTTTTAACTTTAATGATTCTGGGGTTGTTTTTTGACAACAAAATTAATAGAGAAAGGCAATTCAAAACCACCTCATGATTGCCATCAATATGGTATTGGAATTTTAGAAAATGAAATTGTTAGAATGTTTTATATCCGGTCCTAAACGAATTTCAACTATTTTTTTTGGAAAGTCAAGTGCTATATTGCTCTATAAACCGGATACTGCATATGCGCCAACTCGTAACTCGAGCTGTGTTTGTGCAACCAATCCAATTGTGCGTACCAATTATTGGCGAAATCTGTTTCTGCTATCTTTTTCGCTTCAAACTCCATTTTTAATTCTCCATTCTTCATTAATAATTCTTCCGCCATGTCTTCCCAGGCATAAGGAGAAAACCCTTCTTTTTGCTGCAGAATGGTATCGAAGAAATTCCAGTTGAAGAAGGAATCTGGAGCTTGTGGTTCCAAAGTTTCCAACAGGTATCTAAAGGCGTTTTGATTGGTAGGTACATAAAAATCGCCTTTTCTGAATTTGACGTCTTGAGTTTTTGAAATTACTTTGGCGTTATAATGTTGGTAATGTCCTTCATAAGCTTGGCTTCGAGTTTGGTAGGTGTCAATCTTATAGCTTTCAACCGTAATTGTTGTGTCCTTTTCAAATATGGACATTTCAACTTGGTTCAGTTTTAATAAATCGATCACGTTCCACCAGCCTTGGGGGACGACATAAGCTTCTGGAATGGTGACTTCAACTGTAGGTTTGAAATAATTCTGATATTTAACAGCTTTGATAAAGGGTTTGTTACGGTCATATTTTAAACGTTTGCCACCAGTAATTTCACTCGGAATCATTTTTCCTTCATAACCTTTAAATGATAGCGTTGTAGATTTTGTGGTGTCAACCTTCCAATCTAGCGGATAGGTTTTGGACGCTTGAAATTGTTTAAGTGCGTTGGATCGTAAGTTTTTAATTTTAACGTGATCTTTTTCAATGATGTCGATCATGGTTTTCATCAATTCATAAGTGCCTTCAACACGAGGCTTGTAAGGTTTGAGCATATGCGTTTCAACCATCATGCCCAAGCTGTTGAATAAAGCAGTATATCCCGTTGAATAACGAGGGCCATCCAAAAACTGACTAAACCCAGCTTCAGGGACTTCGTTGAAAACGTTGACATAGGGCGTGATATCCAATTTTTTAATGGCTAGTTGCTGCTCCAAACTTGGCATCATTTCCGTATGGAGATAATTGCCCAAATCACCTCCAAGTTTATTGTGTTGCGTAAATAAGTGAGTCAGAGTATATTGATAATCGGCACCATTACTGACGTGATTGTCAATGAAAACAGCGGGTTGTACCATATGATAAATCTGGGTAAACGTACGTGCGTTTTTAGTGTCGGCTTTTATAAAATCCCTGTTCAAATCATAGTTTCGGGCATTGCCTCTAAAACCGTATTCCTCTGGGCCATCTTGGTTGGTGCGAGTGGTTGAATTTCTATTGAGGCTGCCACCAATATTATAGATGGGAATGGTCACTAAAACAGTGTGTTTAGGTATTTTAATTTTTCCTTGTGCAAGATCTCTGAACAAAAGCATCGTGGCATCAATGCCATCAGGTTCGCCAGGATGAATGCCGTTGTTGATCAGTAATATTTGCTTGGTTTTTCTGATGGTTTCGAATTCGAAAATTTTATCCGGGTTAAAGGTTGCGATATGCAAAGGTTTGCCAGCATCCGTCATTCCTATACTGTCCAAGTGAATTTGAGGAAAACTATCTGCTAAGAGCTGATAATACGCGATTACTTCCTGGTAAGCCGCAGTTTTAAGTCCGTCGCTTTTTTCAAAAACAGTCAAGAAATCTTTATTTGAATTTTTATTTTGAGCAATACCAGAAAGGCATATCAAAAAGCAGAGGAAAGTGGTTTTCATTAGGAATTATTTTCGATTCAGATTCATGTATAATTAATAAACACAATGTCTTCCAAAATTACTCAAATTAAACTAATTTTGCAGGCATAAATTTGACTTCACCATGCACCAAACCACAAATACAATCTTGATGATTCGTCCGGTAAATTTCAGGATGAATGAACAAACCGCTGTCAATAATTATTTTCAGGAAGATTTAGATCTGAAAAATTCGGAAATTAATAAAAAAGCACAAGCTGAATTTGATGCTTTTTTTGAAAAACTCACAGCTGTCGGTGTTAATGTTATTGTAGAAAATGATGACATCGCTAACGATACTCCAGATTCGATTTTTCCGAATAATTGGGTGAGTTTCCATGAAAATGGCGATTTGGCGCTCTATCCTATGTTTGCAGAAAACCGACGCAAGGAACGTCGTGAAGAGCTGTTTGACCGTTTGGAAGATGAGGGATTTGAGATCAACGATATTATGGACTATACCAGTGCTGAAGAAGATCATTTCTTTTTGGAAGGTACAGGAAGTATCATTTTGGATCGTGTCAATAAAAAAGCTTACTGCGCATTATCGGCAAGGGCAGATGAAGAATTATTTATTGAATTCTGTGAAGACTTCGATTATTTTCCGGTAATTTTTACGGCTTATCAAACTGTAGATGGCGAGCGATTGCCTATTTACCACACCAATGTCATGATGTGTATTGCTGAGACTTTTGCAGTCATTTGCTTGGATACTATTGATGATAAAAAGGAACGCAAGAATGTTGTGGAGCATCTTAAAAAAGATGGTAAAGAAATAATTGCAATTACTGAAGAACAAATGCATCATTTTGCTGGTAATATGTTACAGGTAAGAGGAGCAGATGAAAAACGTTATTTGGTCATGAGTAAAGCGGCTCATGAGAGTTTAACGAGCTTGCAGATTTCAAAAATATCTATGCATTGCGATGTGCTCTATAGTGATTTAGAAACTATAGAAACCTGTGGTGGTGGAAGCGCACGTTGCATGATGGCAGAAGTGTTTTTGCCGAAAGCATAATGAAGTTGAAATTGAAATCGAATTTGAACTTGAAATCAAAGTCGAATTTGCTTGCCCGTCAGTAACTTTAGTGGAGAGGCGCGAAATCGAACTTGAATTTGAAGCTTTTTTAGTTCTGTACTTCGGTTTTCGTCTTAAAATTTGATATCGACATTTTCAGTTCTTTCTACCTAGATGTGGCCTTGATTAAGTTCTATTAATTTCTTGTAGATTGTTAATCCTAAGCCAGTGTCTTTTCGTTTTGGGTCTCTCTATAGGAGAACTCGAAACAAGAAACCTGAAACAAAAAACTTTTTAATTTCACTCTTGCATTTTCTTCTTAGGAAGCTCAATATAGAACTTGGTTCCGACATTGACAATACTTTCTACCCAGATACGACCGTGATTGAGTTCGACTAATTCCTTGCAGATGGTCAATCCTAAACCGGTGCCTTTTTCGTTTTGGGTGCCGATAGTTGTGAAATTGTTGTTTTTGAAAAGTTTCTTGAGGTTCTCCTTTGAAATACCCACACCCGTATCTTCCACACAAATCAAGGATTTGCCATGGTGCTCTTTATTTGAGATGGTAATAATATCGCCCACACGACTGAATTTTACCGCATTGGTAATGAGGTTTTGAATAATAATTTCGACCATGCTCTTATCGGCGTAGACAAATTCACGTTGCGTCTCATCAATAACCACAAGGCGTTTTTGTTCTATTTTTGGTTCTACTAAATTGATTTTGTCATGGAAAATTTCCTGGATATTGAGAAGTTCAGGATTAGGTTCCAAATTTTGCATTTGAGACTTTGACCAATTTAATAGATTGAATAATAATAAGGAGGCATTATTGGCGTTTTCACTCAGTTCTGGAATCAATTCATTAAACTCTTCTTTGCTGATATTTTCTTCATTAAGTAAATCCAAAAAACCTTTAATGGATGAAATCGAATCCTTTAAATCATGCGAAACAATGGAGAATAAGCGATCCTTAATATTGTTGATCTCTTCAAGATCGCGCTTCTGCTCCATAATAGCATCATGTTGAAGTTGAATTTGCGTATTCTTTGTCTCTAATTCCTGAGTATATTGAATAGAACTTTTTCTCTTCAGATAGATTAAAAGTAAAATGGTTAGAGCTGTTAAAAACGCTATAATCAGTCCATAAGACAGAAGTTTTAAATTTTTGACCTGGTCATTTTGACCGACGGTGGCATTATGAGGCGTAATTACAACAGTATCAGCTTCGGATTTTTTCTCTATAATCTCCTCGATAGAATCGGTATTTGTTGGGAGTTTAGGTTGGTTTTCTCTATCGATAAGGTGTTTTAAAGTAAAATATTCTCTTTGCCATTTATAAGCATTTTGAAACTTGCCTTTGGTGGAGTCCAAAGTCATCAAGAGTTTATAGTTTTTTAGAAGCTCCTCAGTGTTTTCAGTGTTTTTAGCCAACTCGTGAGCTTCGTAAATCTGGCTTTCGGCAAGTCGTGTGTTCTTTTTTTCGAGGTTAAGATGCCCAATAGAATTTAAGGCTCTCAAAATACCGTCGTTATTGTTTGTTTTTCTGTTGTACTTTAATCCTTCCATCAAATATTCGGAAGCCTTGTCATAATCATTAAACTTTAGATATTCCTCTCCAATGCGCGGTAACACTTCGCCTCTAAGCTTTTGGTCGGTTTCAGGGTTGAGCATTGCTAAAACAGCTTCATAATATTCAATGGCCTTTCGGTGTTCCTTGCGTTCTGAATACAAACGTGCAATGTTTTTTGTGGACATTTTAATGCCTGTGCTATCCTTTAGGCGTTGTCTTATATTCAGTGCTTTCATGTTGAATTCAAGAGCTTTGTCAATTTGATGTGTTTGGAAATACGCTTCGGCCAAATTATTGTACGCCGCACCAAGATCTTCATATAGATTTTGGGTTTCGAATATTTTGATCGCTGCCAAAGAATTTACTAATCCCGTGCTGTAATTGCCTCTTTTGATTTCGATGAGGCCAATGCTGTTGCTTACTTTGGCAATTCCAATGGAATCATTGAGGTCGGAAAACAGTTTTTTGGATTTATTGAAATGATCAATCGCGTTGTAATAATCATTCTTATTGGAATAAATAAGCGCCTTATAATAGTTGGCTTCTGCTATGCCCTTATTGTAATTTAGTGAGATTGAAAGCTGTTCGGTCTCGGAAATATATAAGAGTGCCTTTTGATAATCTTGTGTTTTGTAAAGGGCTTTGATAAGTTCAATTGACGTATCGACTTTGGATAAATCCTGTTTTTGATAAGCTAATTGTATAGCAAGGCTGTCTATCTTTTTGGTTTGGGCATGACCATATAAGATAGCAAAAAAGGCAGCTAAGACAATTAACCGATTCATTTTTTGGCAATTAGTTATAAAATGTAATGTTGATGTGATAAGAGCTTGCCTTGAGGGAGAGGTTAGGCACGTTCACAGTATACAATAACATTGCTGTTAAGGATTTTTAAAAATGGTGCATCAACGTTTTTGGGACTTTGATTAATAGCTTCGTCAAAAATGACTAAAAGCGTTCTTAAAATCTAATTTTTGGGTTTTAATGCCAAAAAATTAGATAAAGTGATACTTATTCTTTTTTGGATAAATTCCCTTATCGATGAAAGGTAAATATCATAGAAATACGACCTTTGTGTCGATGAAATGCAAATTCTTTCGACTACTCCTATTTGTTGTACGTTTTGTCTTATTATTCGATGGTCAGGAAACATAAAGTATACCAATAGTTACTGCTGTGACTTATTTGGAATTATGTTTTTATTGATTAAAAGCAAAAAGCCTTACTAATGGCTTCGGTAAATCATAAGGTATTTTCTTATTTGAATTTAATCAATTTTGGACGAGTGATATTCCTTAGAATTAAAAGCGCCTGCCGTGCGTATCTATTTTGCACAACATTACAGTTTTGACGACTCAAAAATTTAATAAAAATCCTATCTTTGCAAGCTTAAATTATACAACAGATGAATCTTCAGGAGACCATATCACATCAGGTAAAAAAAGCAGTAAACGATATTTTTGGCGCGACCATAGAGTCGGTAGAATTGCAATCCACACGCAAAGAGTTTGTGGGCGATATCACTGTAGTAATTTTCCCGATGCTACGTGTGGTGAAAGGAAATCCGGTTCAAATTGGCGAACAAATTGGTCAATATCTTTTGGATAATGTTGCTGAAGTAAAATCTTTCAATGTGGTGAAAGGGTTTTTAAATGTTGAAATTGATGCGGTCTATTATCTTGATTTTTTTCAGTCGATAAAAAACCAAAATACTTTCGGATTTGTTACTCCTAATCCAGAAGATAAAGCGATTATGGTCGAGTATTCTTCGCCAAATACCAACAAACCTTTGCATTTGGGACATATCCGAAATAACTTATTAGGATATAGTGTTGCCGAAATTTTGAAGGCATCGGGTAAAAAAGTCTATAAAACCCAAGTCATCAATGACAGAGGAATTCATATTTGTAAAAGCATGTTGGCCTGGGAGCGTTATGGAAATGGCGAGACACCGGAATCCACAGGTTTAAAAGGTGATAAGCTCGTTGGGAATTACTATGTCAAATTCGATCAAGAATATAAAAAGGAAATTCAGGAGTTAATCGCCCAAGGAAAAACTGAAGAAGAAGCCAAAAAGCTAGCACCGATTATTATTGAAGCACAAGACATGCTTTTAAAATGGGAGGCCGGCGATGCAGACGTTGTGACGCTTTGGGAAAAAATGAACGGCTGGGTTTATAAAGGTTTTGATGAAACCTATAAAAATTTAGGTGTTGATTTTGATAGTCTTTATTACGAAAGTCAAACCTATCTTTTAGGAAAGGAATTTGTAGCCGAAGGTTTGAAATCAGGCGTGTTTTTCAAAAAAGAAGATGGTTCCCTTTGGTGTGATCTGACGGCAGATGGTTTGGATGAAAAAATCGTTTTACGTTCAGACGGCACTGCGGTTTATATGACTCAAGATATTGGTACAGCTATTCAGCGTGTTAAGGATTTTCCTGATGTTGGCGGGATGGTTTATACGGTTGGAAATGAACAGGAATACCATTTTCAAGTCTTGTTTTTGATTATTAAAAAGCTTGGTTTTGAATGGGCGAAAAACCTGTTTCATTTAAGTTACGGAATGGTCGATTTACCTTCAGGAAAAATGAAGAGTAGAGAGGGAACCGTTGTGGATGCTGATGATCTGATTGTAGAAATGGCACAAACTGCCGAAGAGATTTCTGAGGAATTGGGCAAATTAGACGGCTATTCAGAAACCGAAAAAGCAGCACTTTACCAATCTATCGGTTTGGGGGCATTAAAATATTACATCTTAAAAGTGGATCCGCGGAAGCGTATTCTTTTTGATCCGAAGGAATCCATCGATTTTCAAGGGAATACCGGACCATTTATACAATATACCTATGCTAGAATCCAATCGATATTAAGAAAGGCCGATCAAGATGTGCCTATCGATTTCAAAACAATTAGTTTGCACGAAAAAGAAAAGGAACTTATAAAATTTATCATGTTATTTCCTGAACTGATTCAGAATGCAGCGGAGAATCATAGTCCTGCTTTAGTGGCCAATTACACCTATGATTTAGTGAAGGAATTCAATTCTTTTTATCAAAATGTATCCATTCTTGGTGCTGAAAACGACAATGAAAAAGCTTTCAGAGTGGCATTGTCCAATAAGGTTGCCGTGACCATTAAGAAAGCATTTGGTTTGTTGGGAATTGATGTGCCAGAACGTATGTAATTTATTAAGCCCTTAGGTTTTATAAATACACATCAAATATGTAAATTTGCAACTCAAAATTTAATTCTTGTGGTTTTAAACACTACAAACAGAAGACTGAAAACATATGTTTAATAATTTAAGTGAAAAGTTAGATAAAGCCTTACACGTTCTTAAAGGACATGGAAGTATTACGGAAGTAAACGTTGCCGAGACTTTGAAAGAAGTTCGAAGAGCATTGTTGGATGCCGACGTTAACTTTAAAATTGCGAAGGAATTTACCAACACCGTGAAGGAAAAAGCAATGGGTCAAAATGTATTGACCACCTTGCAACCTGGACAGTTGATGGTAAAGTTGGTGAAGGATGAATTAACTGAACTTATGGGTGGTGAGGCTGAAGGATTGAATCTTTCAGGAAATCCAAGCGTTATTTTGATGTCTGGTTTACAAGGTTCTGGTAAAACGACGTTTTCCGGAAAATTGGCGAATTTTCTTAAAAACAAAAAAACAAAGAAACCTTTATTAGTGGCTTGTGACGTGTATCGTCCGGCGGCGGTTGATCAACTTCACGTGGTAGGAGATCAAATCAATGTTGAGGTGTTTAGTGATCGCGGTAATACCGATCCTGTAGCGATTGCCAAAGCAGGTGTTGCTTATGCTAAAGCTAATGGCTTTAACGTGGTTATTATAGATACCGCTGGACGTTTGGCAGTTGATGAGGCAATGATGACCGAGATTTCGAACATTCATAAAGCTATTCA
>NZ_JBDSLS010000278.1:0-9989 GCF_039916245.1 Gelidibacter sp. | reverse complement strand
CCTGAAATAAAAAGGTTTTACCACAGATTTACTTCACTTTTATGAGAATCTTTTTCTGATTTCTCCACTCAAAAAATATTTTCCAAGTCTTAGCAATCGAGGTTTTTTTTGTGTTGGTAATTAAGGTTTTATAAAATAATTTTAAAACAGGACAAAATTATCCTAAATATGATTTTTATCATGTATTCTTTTATTTAATGCGTTTAAATTTGGTATCGGAAATCAAAATGACATATTCTGACTTCGTAGTTTAAAAACAATAAATAAAAAATTCAATTGAGAACTAAAACTAACACAAAATGAAAAAAACACTAATGATTTTTGCAGTATTGGGATTAACAATACTTACTGGGTGTGGTAATGGGGAAAAGAAAGAGGCTTCTCCATACGGTAAAACGGAACAAAAAACTGAAGCTAAAGCGGTTGATGCTACTCCTGCTTCGGTAAGAGTCGATTTGACCAACAAAGGTATCGGTCCAATTAAATCGGTAACCTTGTCGCCAGAAATCGATAAAGAAATGGCTGAAAAAGGAGAGGGCGTTTTCAAAATGAACTGTACGGCCTGTCATAAAGCAGACAAAAAATTCATTGGTCCAGCTCCAAAAGGAATTTTGGAAAGAAGAACTCCAGAATGGGTAATGAACATGATCATGAATCCTGACGAAATGACCCAAAAAGATCCATTAGCTAAAGATTTGTTAGTCGAATTTAATGGTTCACCAATGGCCAACCAACACATGTCTGAAGAACAAACAAGACAGATTTTGGAATATTTTAGAACTCTATAATAGATATACTTAAATAACCTTTCACAAACCAAAAGCTAAACTCATATGAAATCAATCCTTAAAATGATTTTTGTTTCGTGCGCATTACTCGTGTTTGCAGCTTGTAAAAATGAAACAACCACCGGATCGGGAACCACCGAAGGTTCCGCCAAAAGCGATGTCCAAACCAAAAACCAAGGACAGGCTTTTATTGAAAATGATGAATCAGCACCAAACATTCTCCAAATTGCCATCGGTTCGCCAGACCACACCACATTAGTGGCGGCTGTGCAAGCAGCAGGATTGGAAAACGCTCTGGTTAACGCTGGACCTTTAATGGTTTTTGCACCAACCAATGCAGCTTTTGATGCTTTGCCAGCAGGAACAGTTGAAGAGTTAATAAAGCCTGAAAACAAAGAAAAGCTAGCTTATATTTTGAAAAACCACGTGACTCCTGGGAATTATTCGAAAGATTTTTTGAAAAAATTCAAAAAAGTTGGACAGGCCAGTGGTGAAAGTGTCGCTGTGGAAGTTAAAGGTGATGATGTGTATGTGGGCGGTGCTAAAATTTTAGCAAGTATTCCCGCAGGTAATGGAATTATTCACGTCGTGG
Organism: Gelidibacter sp.; assembly: GCF_039916245.1. GTDB lineage: Bacteria > Bacteroidota > Bacteroidia > Flavobacteriales > Flavobacteriaceae > Gelidibacter. The sequence continues at coordinate 8,609 of NZ_JBDSLS010000278.1, read as the reverse complement.
ATAAAGTAATCTTGCCAGCAAACTAATTTTAAAACAATTTAATCAAACAATAGGACAATGAAAAAATCAATTAATATTTTATTTTACCTGGTTATAGCTGCCGGATTGGTTAGCTGTAATAATGGGAATGACAAAAAAGGTCACAAGGGAGGCCAAGGTGGTCTCGCATCTAATGCTGCAGAAAGAGTGTATGTGGCTCCAGGTGAGCATGATGAATACTACGCATTTATGTCTGGAGGTTTTAGTGGCCAGCTAAGTGTTTATGGATTGCCATCAGGACGTTTGCTAAAGGTTCTTCCAGTATTCTCACAAAATCCTGAAAATGGATATGGTTATAGTGAGGAGACCAAGCCAATGTTAAATACATCATACGGGTTTGTGCCTTGGGATGATTCGCATCACCCTGATATTTCACAAACAAAAGGTGAATTGGATGGCCGTTGGATTTTTATCAATGGAAACAACACGCCGCGAATTGCGCGTATCGATTTGAAAAACTTTGCAACCGAAGAAATCATTGAGATTCCAAACAGTGCTGGGAACCATAGTTCATCATTCATTACTGAGAATACCGAGTATGTGGTAGCGGGAACACGTTTCTCTGTGCCAATTCCACAGAAAGATATGCCTATAAAAGATTACAAAGGAAACTTTAAAGGTTCTCTAACTTTTATTAGCGTTGATCAAGAAACGGGACGTATGGGAATTAAATTCCAATTGATGATGCCTGGATTTAACTATGATCTTTCTCACCCAGGTCGAGATAAGAGTCACGGTTGGTTCTTCTTTACCACTTATAACACTGAAGAAGCGCATTCTTTATTAGAAGTGAACGCTTCCCAAAATGATAAAGATTTTATCGCTGCGGTTAACTGGAAAGTAATTGAAGAGTATGTGAATAATGGTGGAGGTACAAAAGTTCCTGCCAACTATGCACATAACATAATGGATGAAAACACGCATACTGCAACTTCTACAATGATGAAAGAAGTTCTTACTGTAAATCCATTGGATGTTCCTGGAGCTGTATATTTCTTACCAACTCCAAAATCGCCACACGGATGTGACGTTGATCCATCAGGTGAGTACATTATTGGTAACGGAAAGCTTTCTGCAGACTTAACAGTTCATAGTTTTACCAAAATGTTGGATGCTATTAAAAACAAGAAATTTGATGGTGAAGCGTATGGTATTCCAATCTTAAACTTTGAAGATATTTTAGCTGGTGTAGTTAAACAACCAGGATTAGGACCATTGCATACAGAATTTGATGGTAAAGGAAACGCTTATACTACCTTCTTTATCTCTTCGGAAGTTGTAAAATGGAGAGTAGGAACTTGGGAAGTTTTAGACCGTCAGCCAGTATTCTACTCTGTAGGACACGGAATGATTCCTGGAGGTAACTCACGTAAGCCGTTTGGTAAATACTTTGTAGCCTTAAACAAGATTACAAAAGACAGATACCTGCCAACGGGCCCAGAGCTTACACAGTCTGCTCAGTTATTTGATATTAGTGGAGATAAAATGGAGCTTTTACTAGATTTCCCAACCATTGGTGAACCTCACTATGCCGCTGCTATTCCTGCGGAGTTGATTGCAAAAAATTCTAGAAAAATCTATAAGCTTTCTGAAAACAAGCACCCTTATGCTGCGCTTTCTGATGCTGACACTAAAGTTGTGCGTCAAGGAAAAGATGTGCACGTGTATATGAATTTAATTCGTAGCCACTTTAACCCTGACAATATCGAAGGTATTAAAGTAGGAGACAAGGTTTTCTTCCACGTGACGAACCTTGAACAAGATTTTGACGTACCTCATGGGTTCGCTATAATTGGAGCTAATAATGCTGAATTGCTTGTGCTTCCAGGAGCGACTGAAACCTTGGTATGGGAACCAAAACAAGTGGGAGTTTGGCCGTTCTATTGTACAGACTTCTGTTCTGCACTTCACCAAGAAATGCAAGGTTATGTTCGTGTGAGTCCAGCAGATTCAAATATTGAATTGTCCTGGAGTTTAGGTGAGGATTAATTTGAAATAGATTACCAATAGTATAAGGGTAGGGAAATTTTGTTTTAGTGTTTATTTCCATACTCACAAGGCGAGAGTTGATTTATCGCTCTCGCCTTTCTATTCCTGCGTGGTTGCTGAGCATGTCGATGTAAAGGCAGGAATCTCAAATAAAACGGGATAATTCATCCTATAAGCATGTAGAATGCAACTGTTATAATGATGATTATCAAAACGGAATTGAGTATTAATTAAAAAACGATTCCTGTTTCACGGGAAGTAATATTATGAAAAAAGCTGGTATAATAATGATAATAGGATCCCTGTTGTTATTAGGACTGTTTAAGTTCCCATTGTGGAATATTATGCTCGGCGCTCCTCAGTACCCAGACCCGCTTGGGATGAATATTTATATTCAAGGTATAGAAGGAGTTGAAGAATTTGATATTAAAAATATTGACGGTCTTAACCACTACATCGGGATGAAAACCATTCCCAAAGTTGAAGAAATGTGGGAGTTTGAAGTATTTCCTATGGTTATAGGGATTATGGTAGGACTTGGAGTGATCATCGGTTTGCTGGGTTTCTTTGGAAAAGTGAGTTACAAATGGTTTCTAGGCTGGTTCATACTGATGTCAATCCTTGGCGTCATGGGAATGTACGATTTCAACCTGTGGCTCACACAATACGGAACTGATTTAGATCCGAAAGCGATCATGAAACTTGAAAACCTGGATGGTACGCCAATGACGTATAAACCGCCACTAATTGGTTATCAAAAGATGCTTAACTTTGATGTGGATTCTTGGCCAGCTGCTGGAGCTTATATGATCTTCATCGGCATGATGCTTACCGTAGTAGCCTTCTTTGTTGGAAAAAGTGCCTCTAAAAAAGTAAATTAAAATCAGAAAAAATGATGGATTAATTGTTTCTCGAACTTTAACGCTCGTACTTGCAATAGTTTACGAACTAAGTCTTTGTTCTTGATTCTAAAAGCGAAGCGGCGCTCACTGAGCTTGTCGAAGTGTCTTGATTCTTTTTTATACATTTTTAATTAATTATAAATAAAACTACAAATAGATGAAACAGTTTATTTTTCTTGGTATTATAAGCCTTTTATTGGCGTCATGCAGTGCTGAGCCGCAACCTATAAATTATGGTTCTGATGCTTGCCATTATTGCGAAATGACTATTGTGGATAAACAACATGCTTCGCAATTAGTGACTTCAAAGGGAAAAGCCTATAAATATGATGCCATTGAGTGCATGGTGCACTCGTTACAGGATGAGTTTGCAACTACCGAAATGGCGCACTATTTGGTGGCAGATTTAAATCAACCGGGCGAATTGATTGATGCTACAAAAGCTTCTTACTTGATTAGTGAAAATCTGCAAAGCCCAATGGGAGCGAATCTTTCCGCTTTTTTAAATGCAGAAGCCGGAAAGAAAGCCCAAGAAAAATTTACAGGCAAAACTTATACCTGGAAAGAAATTCAGGATCATCTGAGATTATAACATAAAAATGGCTTCAGCAGTTTCTGAAAGACTAAAAGCCATCAACAAGTGCTGAGGTTTTTTTATAAATTTCGAAATTGCACGGGTTTTTAAGTGTTCATTTTCAAGAAATTCGATTTATGAAACATTATTAAAATCTGTATGTTCAACTTTTTTTATAATCTCGCAAGAGAATAACTTCGTATTGATAAAATTTAATTTTATTTTGAAAAATAAACACTACATAGTCTTCTTTGTAACGGCATTGTTATCCATGACCAGCGTATGGTCAAAAACAATTACGGTTTGTTCTTCTTGTGCCGTCAAAACCATCCATGAAGCGATACAACAAGCTGCAGAAGGCGATACCATTTTGGTTAAAAAGGGAATTTACAAGGAGTCCAATTTGAAAATCGATAAAAGCATTACGCTAATTGGCGAAGGTCTTCCCACGATAGATGGCGAAGCAAAAGGCGAAATCATTACCATTGGCGCCGATAATGTGACGCTCGATGGTTTTAAGATTATCAACGTCGGCGTGAGTTACACCACCGATTATGCTGCCGTAAGACTCATAAAGAGTGAAGGCTTCACCATTCAAAATTTAGACTTGGAAAAACTTTTCTTCGGAATTTATCTTCAAAAATCAAATAATGGCAAAGTCATAAATAACAAGGTTCGCGGAGAGGCGGTTACGGAGTTTAACTCAGGAAATGCCATTCACTTATGGTATTGTAAAAATGTCGAAGTACGCGGCAATGATGTTCGGAATGTTCGCGATGGCATTTATCTTGAATTTTCTTATAATATAACTATCTCTGATAATTTCAGTAAGAACAACGTGCGCTATGGGCTTCATTTTATGTTCAGTAATAATAACAAGGTTATTAATAATGTGTTTGAAACCAATGGTGCTGGAATTGCCTTGATGTTTTCAAAATTCATGGAAGTCAAAAAAAATGTCATTACCAAAAACTGGGGAACCGCAGCTTATGGGTTACTCCTGAAGGAAGTCAACGACGTTAATCTTATCAACAACAAATTTATCGAAAATACAGTAGGCATTACGGTTGAAGGAAGTAATCGTCTGTTGTACAGTAACAACGATTTTATAAGTAATGGGTATGCCATTAGAGTGAAAGGCGCTTGTTATGATAATCAAATTATTGAAAATAACTTTCTATATAACTCCTTCGATATTTCCTATAATGGAAAAATTAACGACAACAAATTTGATAACAATTTTTGGAGCAATTACACCGGCTACGATTTGGATAAAAACGGCATAGGCGATGTCCCATACCGACCCGTAAAGCTCTTCTCCTATATTGTGAATAGAACCCCGGAAACGATAATTCTATTGCGAAGTCTGTTTATAGACCTGATAGATTTTTCTGAAAAAGTTTCCCCAGTATTTACCCCAGATGATTTGATGGACGAAAATCCAAGAATGAAACGTATCAACCATGATAGACCATGATAGAAATTAAAGATTTATATAAAAAATTTGGAAAAAACGAGGTCTTAAGTGGCCTCAATTTAGAAATTGGAGAAGGCGGTATTTTTGCCGTGCTGGGTCCCAATGGTTCAGGAAAAACAACGCTTATAAAGTCTATTTTGGGCATGGTTATTCCTAATAAAGGGACCATTACGGTATTGGGCGAGAATATAAAAAGCGGCTCTGATTACCGACATAAAATCGATTATCTGCCTCAAATAGCGAACTTTCCAAACAATTTAAAAGTAAAGGAACTCATTACGATGATTAAGGATCTCCGTGGGAATGTGGACTTGGATGAAGAATTAATCACGCTGTTTAAATTAGAACCTTTTTTAGATAAAAAACTGGGCAATCTTTCTGGCGGAACCAAGCAAAAGGTCAATTTGGTATTAACCTTTATGTTTGATAGTCCTTTGGTCATTTTGGACGAACCAACATCAGGTCTGGATCCCATTTCCCTATTACGCTTAAAAAAATTGATCCAAGCCGAAAAAGCTAAAGGCAAGACCATTCTGATTACCTCACATATTATGAGTTTCGTGGAAGAGATTTCAGATGAAATTGTATTTCTTTTAGAAGGTAAAATCTACTTTAAAGGAACAATTACCGAACTCAAAGACAAAACCAATCAACCGGATTTCGAACATGCCATCGCATCCATTTTAACCGACAATCATGCTTAAAATATTAAAATACAGTTTTTACGATCTCATGCGTAGCCGTTGGAGCTACGTCTATTTTGCATTCTACTTATTGCTTGGTGTTGTGTTGTTGTTCTTAAACAATGACCTGTCCAAAGCGGTCATCACTTTAATGAATGTAATTATTGTTTTGGTACCACTGATCGGAACCATTTTTGGGGTCATGTATTATTATAATTCCAAAGAGTTTACCGAGCTCTTATTGGCACAGCCTTTAAAACGATCGTCCATTTTCTTAGGCCAGTATCTGGGCGTGGCTATTTCACTGTCCATGAGTTTGATTTTAGGATTGGGCATTCCGTTTGTTTTTTACGGTCTGTTTATGTCTAATGCCATTTGGGATTTTTCCTTATTGCTAATCACAGGAACTTTTTTAACGTTCATTTTTACAGCCTTGGCTTTTAATATCGCATTATCCAACGAAAACAGAATAAAAGGTTTTGGTTATGCCATTTTGTTATGGTTGTTTTTAGCCATTATTTACGACGGGGTCTTTTTAATGTCGCTGATTATTTTCTCAGATTATCCTTTGGATAAATTGTCTTTGGTGGGCACTATGTTGAACCCTATCGATTTGTCACGAACTCTTATTTTACTAAAGCTTGACATTTCAGCATTGCTTGGTTATACAGGCGCCGTATTCAAACAGTTTTTTGGCACCAATTTAGGATTGATCGTATCTTTTGTGGCCTTGACTTTATGGGTAGTTTTGCCAGTGTTGAGAATCACTTCTAAGGCAAAGAAAAAAGATTTTTAATATTTAGATTCACTATTGTCCGGAAAAGAATTAAGACCGCTCCGCTGATAGAACCAAGAACAAAGACTAAACACGTAATTAATTGAAAATATGGGCTGTAAAATTCATAATTAGAATGGATTATGATGTTTCAGAAATAGTTTCCAAAAACCGAGAAATGAAGGAGGTTAGGATTAAAAACGTTGAAAGAACTTTATTGATCAGTATTCTTTGAAGATCAACGCAACTTTAATCGGACAACAATGATTTAGATTAAAAATGAATTCTGATAATTATCAACTATAATGATGAATAGTATGCGTAAATTTGTAGTATGATCGCAACCCTTGCACATAAAATCACTGCCTTTATATTGGTATTAATATTATTCGCACATAATATCAATACTCTTGTTATTATTGGTGATTTTGTGGCGAATCAAGCGGTCATAGCAAAAAACTTTTGTATTCAAAAAGATAATCAACAAGGCTGTAACGGAAAATGCCAGTTGACCAAACAGTTGAAGCAGAGTACGCCAGAATCAAATACCGATGTACCAGCGCAAGAGACCAGACGTATGTCTTTAGATGTTTTTTGTCTGTTTGATATTGAGTTAGTAGAAACTCCAAATAATAGTGTCGCTACCATCCAAAACAACTCTTTTGGATACTTACAACGTGTTATTATTCAGTATCAAGACATCGATACGCCTCCTCCCAATTTTAGTTAGTTTTTCGAACAATAAACCTCATGGTTTTTCCTTTTTTTTCCTGGCTTATTTAATTAAGTGAGCGAAAGGTGTTTGCACGTATTTCAAACTCAAAAACAACTAAAAATGAAACTAAAATATATCATTCCAATTCTGTTTATCTCTTTATTTACATTATCATGTTCAACCAATGACGATTCAGATGAAGTCTTAAACGAAGTCGAAGGGCTTAAAAAAATTCAAGACCTGACTAATGCCACTCATACTCTCGAATTATTTAATGCAACGGGGAATTTCAAAACGGGTTATAATAGTATCAGCATTAGAATAAAAGATAATACAACAAACGATTTTGTAGAGAATGCATCCTTATCATGGATGCCCATGATGAAAATGGCAACGATGGATCATTCCTGTCCAAAATCAGAAATTTCAAAAGCGGTTGGTAAAGCCACTGTTTATGATGGATTTATCATTTATCAAATGGCCAATTTGGATGGCTCAGGATGGTCTTTAAAAATTGATTATTCTATTAATGGCGTCGCTTATTCTGCAAGTTCAGATATTGTCGTAACACAAAACAATAACCAAAACGTAACCAGTTTTATGGGTGACGATGGTACGAAATATGTGTTGGCTTTGATAGAGCCAAAGACGCCTAAAATTGCGGTAAATAAAATGAAAGTTGGCTTGTTTAAAATGCAAACCATGATGTCTTTTCCTAGTGTTCCAGATTATAAAATCACCTTGGATCCACGCATGCCAGGAATGGGTAATCACAGTTCGCCAAACAATAAGGATTTGACTTACAATGCTGCCGACAAAACGTATAATGGCGACTTATCTTTAACCATGAGTGGCTATTGGGTGCTCAATCTAAAATTGTTGAATAGTGCTGGCGACATCCTAAAAGGAGAAGCTATTACTGAAGACCATACAAAAAGCTCGCTCTACTTAGAACTTGATTTCTAATCCAACCTTTTAGTCAAAAATTCTAACATTCTGTCACTTTTGAAGGTTCAGAATTTCGTCTGTCTGCGGACAGGCAGGCGAAATTATTCTGACCTAAAAGGTATATAATAGCGACTACACTCAAGTTGACAGATCCAATAACATCATCAATGAAACAATTCATTATAGGTATATTTTGCTTTTTTATAAGTGGAATGGTGTATTCCCAGGAAGAAGGAAGTAAAATTGAAAAGGACACGACCAAATTAGACGAAATCACGGTGGTTGGCCGACGAAAATTAAGTAATTACCGACAGGAGAAAACCTTGTCTAGCATTGATGATTATTTAGAAAAGTCCAATAAAATTACCATGATCAAACGTGGAAATTACGCTTGGGAACCCTCAATGAACAATATGAATAGTGAACGATTGAATGTGACCATTGATGGGATGCAGATTTTTGGTGCCTGTACAGATAAGATGGATCCGATAACGTCGTATGTAGATG
>NZ_JBDSLS010000277.1:0-4308 GCF_039916245.1 Gelidibacter sp. | reverse complement strand
GCTTTATTGTAGGTGTTTGTTAAATAGGCAAAACTCTTATCAATAAATGGCTGTACGACCAAGCTGCCCGTTACTACACCCGGTTGGTACGGATTCTGGTTTTCGGTGCGATCGATCACATACATTTGTGCTTTCATGGCATTAAGTGCTTTATAACTTCTTTCAAAATCATCACTTTGTTTTGCTTGTAACGCGGTATGCATGTTCAATAAAGTCAATCCAGATTGTCCTAGCAATTGGAATTGTTTTACCCATGGGCGAATTTCATCCAATAGGACTTGGTTATCAGTGCTGCTCAATAAAATATAAGAAGCCTCAACCATTGTTTGAAATTCTTTTTGAACGCTTTCCAAATTGTCAATGTTTTGTCCAGCTTCTAATTGTTTGAAAAATAATTCGGTTGCTGGTGCAAATTTTACCGATTCGTCACGTCTGTAACGGTGGCCATTTGGGCCTAAATCACTGTTGTGACGCGCAAACACTTCTAAGGCATTGTAACTTTCTGGCATCACAACCTTCATGGCCTCCAACCAGTTTTTCTCTGAATCGTAAGCAGACATGTTCCATGTGTAATCAGCTACACCATAAATGGCGATTTTGGAAGCTTCAGCATGTTCCATTGGATTGGAAACAAAACCAGAAATCATATCCGCAATATCTTTTCCGTTGCCATAGGTTGGCCCCATAAGCAGATGGTTTCTTACGTAATCAGACACTGGAAAGTTCCACCATATAAAAGCTTTACGCTGAATTTGATTATTAATCCACTCCATTGTGGGCTGATCAATATCAGAAACCACCGTATTTCCCGTCCACATGATGCGAATGGAAGGATCTAATTCCTTGCCTAAGGTTGCTAAATAACCACCTTCAACGTTAGACCAGCCTTTGTTATATTCCGTAGGACACATAATTAATGGTTTCACGTCTTTTTTAACAGCGACGAATTTGTTGTGTAAGAAATTCAATAACCCTGCTTGTTGCTTCGGATTGGTCCCTTCTCCGGAAATGTCGTCAAAAAACACCGCATAGGAACGAATGCCTAAGTCGTACATTAATTCAAATTTATGGAGTAGGGCATTGCGGTCTTCATCATTCCATTTAATGTCTTTACCTGGGTGAACCGCCCAAACAAAATCGACATGATTCATTTCGGCTCTGTCAATCAATTTTTTTAATTGAATCGCTTCGTCTTCAGGATAAGGTTTTCTCCAGTTTGGCGAGCTGTGATAGGGATCGTCTTTAGGGCCATAAATATAGGTATTCAACTTATTTTTGCCGTAAAAGTCAATTTGACGAACACGGTGTTCAAAGCTCCAAGGCGTTCCGTAAAAACCTTCAACAGTTCCTCGTGCAGTGACATCTGGATAATCTATAATTTCTCCTTGCGGAAATTTATCTGAGGCTAATAAGGCTAATAAAGTTCTGACGCCGTAATATGTACCACGGGCATCTCTGCCGATAACCGTAATGTTTTTATTACTACTATTAATAAAATAGCCTTCTGGATTTTGAGGTACTTTTTTCAGGAATTTTTTATGAAATTTATCATTGATGTTTCCTACACTAACCGTAAATCCTTTGTTGGACGTATTGGTGTCATTAAAAAACGTAGCAAGTAAGTTTTGGGTGGCTTTATCTACGTTTTTATGGTGCAGATTGAATTGTGTAGGCGTGTCAATATAATTGGAAATCACTGCCTTTTGTGGTGTAGGGTTGATGGCTAGGTTTTGAGCAAAACCAAAACAGGTCGTCAAAAATAATAGTCCAGAAAGTAAGCTTTTCATAAAAATAATGTTTGTAAGTGTTGTTGTTTTAATCTCGTTAATAGTGTGTATTAGAAAGGCTCTTTTTTAAAGAGCCTTTTTTTAATTAATTTAGTTTTTCAGCCAAAAGATCAAGATGGTTTTTGGCATCCTTGAGCATGCCTTCAAAGTTTGCCGGCTTGGAAGTCACGTTAAACTGTGCGACCACTTTATTCAAATGATCCAGTTCGTCAAGCATGCCTTTCGCTTGAAGCTCTTCTCTCAAAACTCTGATCTTTTCAGCATCTTGAATCCCTTCTCTGAGCGTTTCAAAGCGAATCGAAGTGCGATTGTCTGGATATACGATATACGTGTCGCCAGCTGGCCACGCTCTAAATCGTGAGTCTTCCAATGGTTTTTCAGTCCAACTATTATACGACCAACGTAAGAAGCCGTCAAAATCGGCGGCGATGCTATACCAGCCAATAAATACACCTTCTGCAGGTGGCGAAAAGGTAAAGGTGTTTGGGAACTTGTCCGTGCAGCATACATAATGCGTGCTGATATAACCGTTTTCTTTTCGAATGTTAAGATCTGCTTCATCTACAGGGTGCCCAAAAGCAACGGACATATCTTTTAAATCGTCCGGATAAAGCTTATAACTTTTATGATTGTCAGCGAAAGAAACTCCAAATTCTGGTGCATGTTCATTCAATAATTTTAACATGGCCGTCATTTCTTCTGGCCCGCGTTCATCCATGGCGATTCGGGTAATTTTATTCCAACCTTTTTGCTCTAAATGGGCTTTGAATTGTTCCAAAAATGGAATCCATAAGTCGTTATACGCTTTTGTTCCTGGTGCCGCAGCTAATTTTACTTCTTTGTTTTCAGCTTCATCAAAATAGTAGAATTCATTGCCCCATGGTACCATCGAATAACAGCTGATTTGATTTTTTACACCCAAATCCATCATCATCTGTACCCATTTATCAAAAATCGTATAATCGTAAGTCCAAGTGCCATCGGTTTTCTTTCTCCAATCGATCATGGCTTCAAATTGATCAAAAGTTTGTCCGCCCCAAGGTCTTTTATTTAAGGACACAGTAATTACTTTTTGACCAGCATCTGCTAAACGTTTCATGATCGGTTTTAATAAATCCCAATGTTCTTTTGACCAAGGTTCGACCTTGTGAAAACGAGACACTGCATAAGGATTTTGCCACATGTCCAAATGGAATTTCCAATCGGCAACTGCAGGGAGTTCTTTATCGATCACACGAATCGAGAATGCCATGGTTTTGGATTCCTGTCCTTTAATGTCAATGGTAAAGGTGCTCTTATACGTTCCAGCTTTCGCATCCGACGGGATATTGATGGTAATCCAAATTGGTCTGGTTTCTTGTGCTTTGATAGCATAGGACGAAACAGGATCTAAGGCATCAGCGGCTAATGAGGATGGGAAATCTTCCGGTTTTCTGTAACCACATCCTTCGCCAAATACATCGGTAATCACGTATTTTACAAAATTGATTTCTGCAATGGAAGCAGGCAAACTGTTCCCAGCATCCGATTTAAACTCTGAGATTTTAGTATTGACTTCGGTTAAGGAATCATTGCTCCAAAGTACCAACTGTGCTGCTGTGCGTTCGCCTTTCCATGCCGTGCCTTCCCAAGTGGATTGTTGTTGGATTTTAGGTATTTCACTCCTTACAAAACGAATATCCGTTGAGGTCACTGAGGCTTGCAAGCCTTTTGGCACCGCTGCCCAATTCTGGTCGGGGCTGGGCGCAGGATCTTGCGGTTCATCATAAGTTTGAGCCACTGCAAAGTCCTTGTTTTGATCTTGACAGGCAAAAGTCAACAGGATTGAAAAAACTAGAAGGGATTTTAATAATAGTTTCATTGGATGCGTTGTTGTTAGTTTGACTTTAGTTTTAGCCTCCCACGTTGAAGCAGAATAGCTGAAAATTAATATTGATTTATTTTTGACACGAATTACACTAATTAGCGCGAATTTTAAATGAACAGGATCATTTTAAATCGTTGAATGATCGTCCAAAAAATTATTACACAATGGAAAATCTTTAGGTTTTTCAAGAATTAGTGAATATTCGTGAAATTAGTGTCTAAAAATTTTTCCATGAAATTTTATTACTTAATATGTCATTTCCTCTTTTAGCGTGTCATACACTCCCAAGGTTAAATCTTGTTTTACCTTTTGGAATTTGAGATTTATTTGTTTTGAAATTTAACACCTTCAGGTGTTTTATTCTCCAATCACAGCGCCTTCCAAAATTTTCTTTTCGCCATTGGGAGCGGTATACCAAACTGTTAATTGACCTCCACCTGTAGCCTCATGAAATTTCACAGTCAATGGATGCCAGCCTTTTTTAAGCGCCACCATGCCGTCTTTTTCTATGGCTGAATGGTTGCCGCCGTTATCAACGACAAACTTATCGCCGATATACAACAAACTGCCATCATCAGATTTTGTAGAAAAATCGAACAAACCTTCTACTTCCGCATAGAAATAGCCTTTAAACACAACGGAGACGTGCTCAAT
>NZ_JBDSLS010000276.1:0-3501 GCF_039916245.1 Gelidibacter sp. | reverse complement strand
GATTTGACTATTAGAGACATCACCAAAGAAGTCACCCTTAACGTTGATTTCAACGGGGTAGCTGTTGACCCATATGGTCAGACTAAGGCAGGTTTTGAAGCTGAAGGATCTATTAGTCGTAAAGACTTCAACTTAAGCTGGAACGCAGTAACCGAGGCAGGTAGCATTGTGGTGAGTGATAAAGTGAGGCTGATAGCCAATCTTCAATTTATTAAGCAGTAAGTAGAATTAAAACGCTTACGGTTTAAATAACTATATATAAGCTTTGTCACCTTGAGGGTTGTCGAAAGGTCAATAGTCTCGACAACTCTCGACGTGACAATTTTATTTATCGGGGCTATAATATATTAATTAAAACTTATTCGATTAAAACACCCATACAATGAAAACAAGAACAGTAGAATTAGTAGCAAGCCCAAGCGAGCCACATTTTGTAGGTGATGGTTTTCGGGTACATAACTTCATACCGAGCGGTTTTCGCTTGGATATGCAACGAATGAGTCCTTTCATTATGTTGGATTATAATTCAACTTATAAGTTCCCACCTTCTGATACCCCGAAAGGCGTAGGCGTTCATCCACACAAAGGCTTTGAGACGGTAACGATAGCCTATAAAGGCAAAGTGGCCCATCACGACAGCAGTGGCGGTGGTGGCGTCATTGGCGAAGGCGACATCCAATGGATGAGCGCAGCCAAGGGAATATTGCACAAAGAATACCACGAAGCCGAATGGAGTAAAAAAGGTGGCGACTTCCAAATGGTACAGCTATGGGTCAACTTACCCGCCAAGGACAAAAAAGCCGATCCAAAGTATCAAGCTATAAAATACGAAGATATTAACCGTCATGAATTGCCAAATGACGCCGGGACCATTGAAGTTATTGCAGGTGAATACAAAGGCACAAAAGGCACAGCTTCAACTTTTACCCCTGTACATATGTTCAATGCCAAACTTAAAAAAGGCGGGAAAGCCGATTTTCAGTTCCTTTCAGAATACAATACCTTACTTCTGGTCATTGAGGGAAACATCGTTGTCAATGGAAAAGAAAAACACCAACAGATCATTTGGCACTCATGGCCAACGACGGCGAAACTTTTCAAATTGAAGCAAGTGATGATGCCATCGTCTTAATTTTAAGCGGCAAACCCATCAACGAACCTATTGCAGCGCAGGGCCCTTTTGTAATGAACACCAGAGAAGAATTAAGCCAGGCGTTTAATGATTTCAATTTAGGGAAATTTGGTTATTTAGATGATTAAATAGCTTAATCATTGTCATAGAATCGGCTAAAGATCACAATAAAAAACACGAAATATCAAAAGAAATGAAATATCAACTTAAAATCATTATTGGCAGCACCAGACCAACACGTAAAGGGCCTATTGTTGCCGATTGGTTCTTAAAAATTGCACAGCAACATCCCAATTTTGACGTAGAATTGCTCGACTTAAAAGAAATAAACCTCCCGTTTATGGACGAGCCAGAACATCCACGACTACAAAAATACACCAAAGCTCACACCAAAAAATGGAGCAAAACCATAGATAGTGCGGATGCCTTTGTGATGGTAACCCCGGAATATAACTTTAGCTATCCCGCCACATTGAAAAACGCGCTTGATTATCTTTCTGTGGAATGGAGTGAAAAACCAATGGGTTTTGTGAGTTACGGAGGCGTTTCTGGAGGCACAAGAGCTGTCCAAGAACTAAAGGGTCCAGTAACCGCCTTAGGGATGATGCCAATTCCTCAGGCCGTAAACATTCCGTTTTTCACTCAATTTATTAATGAGGATGATGTTTTTGAAGCTAATGAGCCATTAGAGAAATCAGCAAACCTCATGTTAAATAAATTGCAAAATTGGTCAAAAGCCTTAAAAAACATGCGTAAAAACGTTGCAGATTGATTAACTTTTAGTGTTAAAATGTAAAGTTGTTAACTTTTTTGCCATTATAAAAGTTTAAATGAGTACTCATCCAAAATAAAAGCATCATGGAAAATCAACTTAAACTACCCAAACTTACTTATAAGGAAAATGTTCAAAAAAAATTGACGTTGCACCTGTTTTTACAGATTATAGGGAAGATACGCCTTAAAATGACGCCCAGAAAAAACCATTGGTGGTACATTACAGAATATATAGATACTCGTGGAATTACAACGGGGCCCATCCCGTACAATTCAGGAGCCGATCAGTTTGATATTTCCATAAATGTCCTAAAGCATCAACTGGAAGTCAGCACAAGCCAAGGAGATTTTGAATATTTCCCCCTTAATGATAAGCTCACCGTAGCCGATTTTTATCAACAATTGATGGGAATCTTGGAGAAATTCAATATTTCGGTATCCATTGTAAATATGCCCTTTGATTTGGACATTGATAAACCCTTTTCTGAAATTACAGAATACCATCATTACGACAAAGATTACACCAAGGATTTATGGAGAACAATGCTATGGATAACCAATGTTTTTAAAGAATTCAGTGGTCGTTTTTACGGAAAAACCTGTCCTGTCCAATTATATTGGCATTCCTTTGATTTAGTGGTCACAAGGTTCTCTGGAAACGAAGCACCGCCTATGCCAGCAGATGCAAGACTATCGGATAAAGATGCATATACGCACGAATGTATAAGTTTCGGCTTTTGGGCAGGCGATGAGAATGTTCCAGAACCTGCCTTCTATTCCTACACATATCCTTCACCTAAAGATATAGGTAAGGAAGCGATAAAGCCTGCATCTGCAGAATGGATCGATAGCAACGGTAGCCCGATGGCAATTCTGAAATACAAAAACGTGTTGAAATCAGAAAACCCAAGACAAGATTTACTCCACTTTTTAGAGTCGACCTATCAAGCTGGAGCTAAAAATGCCCATTGGGATATCAAAAAATTCAGGGTTCCCAATCTGGAAGACTTATAATTCATCATCACTATCAAAATTTTAAACAGCAATTAATACAATACATTATGACAAAAATAGAACGAGAAGATAATGGCAAAAAAGGACGCTTCGTTATTTATGACAACAATGAAGAGGTTTGAGAGATGACTTTTACTTGTGCAGGTAAAGAAAAATTTATCATCGACCATACTGGTGTAGAGGATAAATTTGGCGGAAAAGGATACGCCAAAGAGCTGGTCATGGCAGGCGTGGACTTTGCACGTGAAAACGATCTAAAAATCATACCACTTTGCCCTTATGCAAAAAGTAGATTCGATAGAGATAAAAGTATCGGTGATGTCTTGGCATAAACCTGCTCTTAAAGAGGCACTATAAATAAGAAATAAGCTTTTTAAATAAATCCAATTTTATGTCGAACACCGAATTAATTATAGAAGAACGCGCTGCCGATATCGGTAATTTCATGGTAGGCCGTTTGTTGCCTTTTCGCCAAAAAAGATCGGTTGGTCCGTTCACGTTTATTGATCATATGGGGCCAGCAAAAATGAGCAAGGATGAACATCTTGACGTGCCACCACATCCACATATTGGCTTATCTA
>NZ_JBDSLS010000275.1:0-3628 GCF_039916245.1 Gelidibacter sp. | reverse complement strand
ATCGTTTAGTTGTGGCAAATTAATTTATAAAGGTCTTTAATTTTAAACGCGCAAGGGCTGATTGGTAATCAAATCAATATAAAGATTGATCTTGTTTTTCAAATCCTTACGTTCTGTGATAAAATCTAAAAAGCCGTGTTCCAATAAAAATTCCGCAGTTTGGAAGTTTTCAGGTAATTCTTGTCCAGTTGTATCTCTAACCACTCGTGGTCCTGCAAATCCAATTAAGGCGCCAGGTTCACTGATGTTGATGTCGCCTAGCATTGCAAACGAAGCAGTTGTTCCACCTGTGGTTGGGTCGGTGCACAAAGAGATGTAAGGAATGTTTGCGTCTGCCAATTCCGCTAATTTAGCTGATGTTTTAGCCAATTGCATTAATGACAAAGCTGCTTCCTGCATTCGTGCGCCACCAGATTTTGAAATGATAAGAAATGGTAGTTTTTTCTTTAAGGCATATTCCCCGGCACGAGCAATTTTCTCTCCCACAACACTTCCCATCGATCCACCGATAAAAGCAAAATCCATACAAGCTACCACAAGATTTTTTCCTTTAGATTTTCCTACGGCACAGCGAACGGCATCTTTAAGTTTGGTTTTTTCTTCAGCAGCTTTCAAGCGATCTGGATATGGTTTAGTGTCTACAAATTTTAAAGGATCCTTGGACGCTAAATTAGCGTCGAGTTCCTTAAACTTATTGTCATCAAATAAAATTTGAAAATACTCCTTACTGCCAATCCTTACATGGTATCCATCTTCAGGGCTTACAAAAAAGTTTTTCTCCAGCTCTTCGGTATCGATAATTTTACCCGTTGGAGATTTGTACCACAAGCCTTTTGGCGTGTCCTTCTTTTCCTCTGTAGTAGTGGTAATTCCTTTTGTTTTTCTTTTAAACCAAGACATTATGATTTATGATTTTAGATTTATGATTGAAGGTTTTTGAATTTAAAAATCTCCATAAAAAGTTAGTTCTATAAATGCAAAGTTATAAAGTATTCACATTGTTTAAATCTTCAAACGCCTTTTTTAATCTTGCAACAAAGGTTTCTTCACCTTTTCTAAGCCATACACGAGGGTCGTAATATTTTTTGTTTGGCGAATCTGGGCCGTTTGGATTTCCAATTTGAGATTGTAAATAGGCATCGTTTTCTTTGAAGTAATCGCGAATACCGCTCATAAATGCATATTGCATGTCTGTATCAATATTCATTTTGATCACACCATATCCAATAGCTTCCCTGATTTCTTCAACGCTTGATCCTGATCCACCATGGAATACAAAATCAATATGATTATGTGGTAAATTGTGTTTTTTAGATAGGAATTCTTGAGAGTTCTTAAGAATTTTTGGCGTCAATTTGACGTTTCCTGGTTTGTAAACGCCATGAACGTTTCCAAAAGCAGCGGCAATCGTAAATTGGTCACTTATCTTGCTTAATTCTTCAAAAGCATAAGCAACCTCTTCCGGTTGTGTATATAATTTAGAAACATCAACATCTGAATTGTCAACACCATCTTCCTCACCACCAGTAATACCTAATTCAATTTCTAAGGTCATTCCCATTTTGCTCATACGCTTCAAATAGGTTTTACAGGTCTCGATATTCTCTTCCAAAGGTTCCTCAGAAAGATCGATCATATGAGAACTGTATAAAGGCTTTCCTGTTTCCTTAAAGTGCTGTTCACTGGCATCCAAAAGACCGTCAATCCAAGGCAATAATTTTTTTGCAGCATGGTCTGTATGCAAGATTACTGGAACACCATAGGCTTCAGCCAAAAGATGTACGTGTTTTGCACCTGCAACGGCACCTGCAATAGCCGCTTTTTGTCCTTCATTGCTCAAGCCTTTACCTGCATTAAAGATAGCACCGCCATTGGAAAACTGAATAATTACGGGCGCATTTAATGCAGCTGCAGTTTCTAAAACCCCATTGATAGTGTCTGATCCAATAACGTTAACGGCTGGTAATGCGAATTGTTTCTCTTTTGCCAATTTAAAAATAGCCTGCACCTCTTTGCCGGTAGCAACGCCTGGCTTTATATTATGACTCATATTATTTTAATATTAATTTAGTTTCAAAAATAATGAAATTAAAACAAAGTCAAGGTTTTGGTGCCGTTGTTTTTATGAACAAGCGATGTTTTGATACCGAAAACCTTGTAGTTTGAGCTTACTTGTCAATTTTAAAATGAAACTGCATAGATGTATAATAATCCTAGTGATCAAACTTTCGAAATCGCCACTATTTTGATGTTTCATGAGATGAGTTTAGAGTCTAGAGTTTATTGTCTAGAAGCGAAATGTGGTATAAAACTGAAATCAAAAATGCACTAATCCTCATAAAACGACCGATTCAATACTTCAACATTCGTTATTCCGTATTCGTTATTCGACATTAAAAGTCCTCGTCTTTTTAAAATAATTTAGGAGTTATTTGTAATCTAATTCAATTTTAACTCGGTTACTGAACTTGTCGAAGTTTCAGCCTCATTAACCTTGCGCCCATTGCGGTTAGAATAAATCATCACTGTTTAAACGCAAAGAAGTTGAAAATAATATCAAAATGCACTATCTCCAATAATCGACCGCTTCAATACTTCATGATTCGTTATTCTGTATTCGTTATTCGACATTAAAAGTCCTCGTCTTTTTAAAATAATTTAGGAGTTATTTGTAATCTAATTCAATTTTAACTCGGTTACTGAACTAGTCGAAGTTTCAGCCACATTAACCTTGCGCTAAACTTTGCGCCCATTGCGGTTAAAATAAATCAAAGCTGTTTAAACGCAAAGACGCTACGGGTTTTCGCGAAGGTTGCAACGAAAATAAAATCTAACGACATTGATGATCTATACGTTGAAAATGATATCAAAATGCACTATCTCCAATAATCGACCGCTTTAATACTTCATGATTCGTTATTCTGTATTCGTTATTCGACATTAAAGTCCTCGTCTTTTTAAAATAATTTAGGATTTATTTGTAATCTAATTCAATTTTAACTCGGTTACTGAACTAGTCGAAGTTTCAGCCACATTAACCTTGCGCACCTTGCGCTAAACTTTGCGCCCATTGCGGTTGAAATAAATCAACGTTGATTAAATGCCAAGACCCCAAGTTTTCGCTAAAGTCGCAACGAAAATAACACCTAACGACATTGATAATATATATGCTAAAACTGAAATCAAAAATGCACTATCTCCAATAATCGACCGACTCAATACTTCAACATTCGTTATTCCGTATTCGTTATTCGACATTAAAAGCCATCGTCTTTTTAAAATAACATTAGGAGTTATTTAGAATCTAATTTATTAGCTTATATAAGTGAATTGCCGAATCTGTCGAAACAAGATTGCTGAGCCTGTCGAAGCATTAAAAAGGAATTCTTCTGTGATACGTTCTGAGCCCTGCCTCAGGATGTTTATTAGACCATCGATCGCTGTTTGTGAAACGCTATCCTAACTCTTAATACTTAATTCTCAGCACTTAATTCTCCTTCCTAAAAAGGATAGTTAATCCCAATATTATAAACGGCATTCCCGAAATTATAATCCTTAAACCAACGGTTTCCTAAGTCATACGATGGGTCATAGGTTTTAAAGCCGATGTCACCACGAAGGACAAAAA
>NZ_JBDSLS010000274.1:0-2721 GCF_039916245.1 Gelidibacter sp. | reverse complement strand
TTGGCATTTACCATTGGTCCGGTGTTTTTTGTACTCCTGGAAACCAGTGCTACCAAAGGATTTAAAAGTGCCCTTATTTTTAATTTGGGCGTGATGTTGGCTGATGTTTTGTTTATTGCCATTGCATTTTTTAGTACCAATAAACTGCTTGATAAAATTAAGGATGATCCTAATTTTCTGGTGTTTGGAGGCGTACTTTTGGTCGTTTATGGCATCATTACCTTCACAAAAACTTCTAAATCATTTCGTTCCATTGTCCGTGAATACCATCGTGTTGAAATCCAAAAAAATTATGGGAAGCTTTTTCTCAAAGGTTTCTTGCTGAATTTTATCAATGTTGGTGTGTTAGTAGGTTGGGTAGCGTTTATAATTATCGCTAATTCGTTTACTGATACTAATAGCGGCGTGGTTGTTTTTCTTGCGACGATCCTCATCACTTATTTTATAATTGATATCTTTAAAATATTGATTGCCAAAAGATTAAAGAATAAACTGACCCCAAGACGCATCTTTAAAACCAAGAAAATCATTGCTTTAGTGATTTTAGCTTTTGGAATTTTATTATTGTCCCAAGCATTTTTCCCAAAAGAAAAGGAATTACTCAAGGATCGGTTAGAGAAGATTAATCCGTTGAATTAAATCTGGTTTCCATTTTTCTTTATTTAAAATTTAATGGAACACAGATAACGCTGATTTCTTATGATTACCACAGATTTTTATATCACTCAAACCTCACAAGTTTCCAAAACCTGTGAGGTTTTTCAATTGTAGAATTTCTTCATCTATCAAAACAAGATCAGCGAATATCTGCTCAATCAGCGTCATCCGCGTTCTATTCCATCATCTCCCACATTCCATTCTCAAAAATTAGAATAAAAAAAACCTCCAACGTATGTTGAAGGTTTCTTGAGGCATCAATCTCCCGATAGGTATCGGGAGAACCGCTGTAGCAGCTTTGTGGTCTTTAATTAATTTTTTATAAAAATTTAGCATAAAAAAACCTCCAACTTACGTTGAAGGTTTCTTGAGGCATCAAGCGGATTCGAACCGCTGTAGCAGCTTTTGCAGAGCTGAGCCTAGCCACTCGGCCATGATGCCCTAATTTTGAATGTGCAAAGGTAAAAAAAATAAAACTTGTAAGCTAAATACTTCTAACTTTTTCGTGTTTCGCTCATTTTAATCGTCACTTTGTCCACATCGCCGCCAATAGGAGGATTGATTTTACTAACCCAAACCGTTGCTTTCTTAACTAAATGATCTTCTGAGAAAATTCGATTTAAGATACGTTTGGCGACTGTTTCAAGCAAATAGGAGGGGATTTGCATTTCTTCCTTAATAATTCGATTCAGTAATACGTAATCGACCGTATCGCTTAATTTATCTGAGCTTGCCGAAGGTTGCAAGTCTGCGGTTACTTTTAAATCTACCAGATATTCACTTCCAATTTTAGTTTCTTCCTGCAAACAACCGTGATGTGCATACACCCGGATATTTTCAACTTTTATAATGCCCATAATTCCTTTTATAAGCACAAAAATAAGGCATTTATAGAACTAAAAAAATCGCTAATTTTGCAAAAGAATTCTTATTGCGTATTTGATCTCAATAAATAATAAGAACTAATGAACCGTATTATGTCAGAAGAAACAAAACCGCTCAACTTCATTGAGCACATTATAGAGGAGGATTTAGCCCAAGGTATGTCAAGAAATGACCTTAGATTCAGGTTTCCACCGGAGCCTAATGGCTATTTGCATATAGGCCATACAAAAGCCATAGGGATCAGTTTTGGTTTGGGAGAGAAGTACAATGCTCCCGTAAATCTTCGTTTTGATGATACCAATCCGACTAAGGAGGAACAGGAATATGTGGATGCCATTAAGGAAGATGTGGCTTGGTTGGGGTATACTTGGGCGAATGAATTGTATTCTTCTGATTATTTTCAGCAGTTATATGATTGGGCTGTGCAATTAATCAAAGAAAATAAGGCTTATGTAGATTCTCAATCTTCGGAAGCTATGGCGGAACAAAAAGGAACACCGACCCAGCCAGGTGTGGATGGTCCTTATCGCAATAGAACTGTGGAAGAAAACTTGGATCTTTTTGAGCGCATGAAAAACGGCGAATTTGATGAAGGTACGCATGTATTGCGCGCTAAAATTGATATGCAGCACACCAATATGCTCATGCGTGATCCGTTGATGTATCGAATTTTAAAGAAACACCATCACCGAACAGGGAATGATTGGTGCATTTATCCAATGTACGACTGGACGCATGGCGAAAGTGATTATATTGAAAGTATTTCACACAGTTTATGTTCGCTCGAATTTAAGCCTCATAGAGAGCTGTATGATTGGTTTCTGGATCAAGTGGTCGAACCCGGTAAAATCCGCCCAAAACAACGTGAATTTGCCCGTTTAAACCTAAGTTATACGATTATGAGCAAACGAAAGTTGCTCAGGTTGGTAGAAGATAAAATAGTTTCGGGTTGGGACGATCCACGCATGCCTACAATTTCAGGTTTACGCCGTCGTGGCTATACGCCAAACGCTATTAAGAAATTTATTGAAACCGTTGGTGTTGCCAAACGCGATAATATTATTGATGTTGCCCTTTTAGAGTTTTGCATCCGTGAAGATTTGAACAAGATTGCGCCGCGTATTATGGCGGTTTTGGATCCTGTCAAAGTCGTTATTACCAATTATCCTGAAGGAAAAG
>NZ_JBDSLS010000273.1:0-7604 GCF_039916245.1 Gelidibacter sp. | reverse complement strand
GCACAGACCATTTTACCAAAAGAATCGCTGGGTGATCTAGAAAAGACTATTTCATCTACAAATCAGAATATTGTTCAATTTTCTGAAGAAATCGAAAGTGTTATTCAGCAGTCAAAGGAGTTTACAGAAGCATATATCCAAAAAGTACATAGCCAAGCGACAAACTCTGTCAGTAGTATTTCTTGTTTAATCATAGAAATTTATCCTAAACTAGGCATCAAAGCCAGTAGAATTGACCATCAACTCAATCAGATTTTTAGGGATTATTTTACGGCGTCTCAGCATCATATTTTTATAAAATGAAAGAAAAAAATCTGATTTATTGCTGATGAAGCGCTTTCATGTTTTTTGATTTTCAATGAGCAATAATGGCTATTGAAAGTTTTAAGACAAGCGTATAAAGTAATCTGGAAATGATTTTAATTTTTTCTGAGAAGATTAGAATTTATTGCGAAAAGCATAGCAATGAGAATAAGTGCATAACTGAATCTTTCGTCGATGTAATAAAGCTCACATGTAGTTGTTAATCACTGTGAAACACATGAAAAAGGAGCGAAAACATTGCTGTTTTTGCTCCTTTTCATTCATTTTTATGCTTTAGTGTTCTCTTTAGGAGGGAGTTTTTTATCTAATCATCTAAAATTAATTATTATACCCTGGATTCTGTTCTAGGTTTTTATTGGCATCAATTTCTCGTTGAGGTATTGGAAGCACTAATTGGTCAGAATTGTAAGGTAGCGCTCCAATACTTTTTTGTAAGCGTTTGGCATCGTGAAGCGCAGCATCTTCAAAACCTAATTCTCGTTTGCGTTCCGAAATAATAGTATCAAGGGTTATGCTGTTGAACAGCGTGGCGTTGGATCTTTTACGTATAAGGTTGATGTCTTCAAGTGGTGTAGCGCCTAACTCCGTTGCAAGTCTGAAATTGGCCTCCGCCCGAATTAAATACATTTCAGCTAAACGAATATAGGGAACGTTTGCAAATTGATTTTGCCATTTCGTTGAAAGCAGTGTTCCATTTCCTGCGTAGAAAAACTTGCTTCTTTGATCATTATTATCGCTGAAATTCGTAAAATAAGGAGGCTCTATGGTGACATCTCCTGTGAGCGATCTTCCTCCGTATATACGGGTGGCCCAGAAAGTGGTCATATCGTTAAGGCCGTCTTGAGTGGTTATTTGCCAAGCAAAAACGTCTTCGGTAGAGTTACTTTCATTGTTAAAGGCTGAAGGATAATCAGCTGTAAGACTGTATCCGCTGTTTTTTATGACATTATTTGAAGCATCACGGGCACCTTCATATTTGCCCATTTGTAAGTATACCCTTGCGAGTAATGCTTGCGCAGCATATTTATCGGCATAAAAACTGTTATTTTCAGGAAGTAAATCTACTGCTGCGTTAAGGTCTGAGACCACAAAGTCATAAACCTCCTGCGCAGAATTTCTGGAAGGATATGTAATTTGAGAGGCATCACTTACCGCGCTGATAACAATTGGCACTCCTAATTGGATATTTTGTGTGTTGGCCTTATAAGGTAGGGCAAAAAATTTCACTAAATTAAAGTACACTGCAGCACGCAAAAATTTAGCTTCGCCTTCAACACGTGAAGCCTCATCGGGATCATCAAATTTATCAAGTCCTTCCAATACTAAATTTACCTGATTGGAAACTGCATAAGAGTACACCCAGTAGTCTCTTACAAAAGTGTTTCCGGAAGTCACCAATTTTCTGTTAAATTCAGCTGGGCCTAAGTAAGTGCCACGAAACGCTAATTCGCCGTTATTTGCTAGTAATTCTGACGCTAAAGTATAATCTCCTGCGAACAATGTGCTTTGTCCAGCAAGATCATAAGCGCCTACTAAAAGGTTTTGAATGTTCTCCGCAGATGATAATGCCGATTCAGGGGTTAAGCTTTGCTTTGGATCAATATCTAATTTGCTGCTACAGCTTACCAACACGACACTGAAAAATAAAAGTATGTTATATGTTTTCATAATAGTTGTTTTAGAATTGAAGATTTATCCCAACGGTGTATGTTTTGGAAGACGGCGCAGAATAGAAGGCAGTTCCCACATTGATATTGCTATCAGCATATACATCATAGGTTGATTCTGGATCATAACCGGTATATTCAGTAAACGTTAATAAGTTAACTCCAGTAAAATAAATCCTAAGCTTATCGATATTTATAGATTTACTAAAGTCGTTAGGAAGTGTATATCCAAAAGTAAGGTTCCGTAATCTTATGAAATCTGCTTTCTGCAAATATCGCGATGAATGCTGGGTGCCATTACCTCCTAAAAACCGCGCTTGTGGCACATTGGTAATGTCACCTGGCTTTTGCCATCTATTTAACTGATCGATAGTTTGGTTGTCGAAAAAATCGCCGTTAGAAGATTGATAGCGACCAGCGCCATTGTAAATAGAAGCACCATATTGACCTTGAAAGGTAAAGGATAGATCAAAATCTTTATAGTTCAAGTTGTTAGTAAATCCTACAAGGACATCTGGGAATGGGGAGCCTAAAATGACACGTGCTGCAGAATTGTAATTATTGGTTAAAGTTTTGTCACGCGTGCCATCGGCTTTTAATACATTGGATACAAATAAAGCATCACCATTTGCTGGGTCTGCCCCCGCATACTCGACCATATAGAAGGACGCGAGCGTTTCCCCTTCACTAACTATATTTTGTCCGGAAACTATTTCGCCTCCCGGTAAGCTGGTGACTTCATTTTTGTTATAAGAAATATTAAAACTTGAGGACCATGTAAACATTTCTCCGACAAAGTTTTTAGTATCTAAAACAAACTCAATCCCGGTATTTTTTAATTGTCCTACGTTACGTGTTAAGGTTGTATAGCCTGATGTGGATGGAATTGGTTCAGCAAGAATTAAATCGGTAGTCGTTTTATTATAAACATCAATTTGTCCAGAAATCCTATTCTCTACAATACCAAAGTCTAACCCTAAATCATATTGATTAGTAGTTTCCCATTTTAAAGAAGGATCTCCCAATTGTGTGGGCTGCAAAGCCGGGCGACCATTATAGGAAGCGCCTGAAATCAAGCTGCGACTGGCAAAGTTACCAATGCCTGCATTTCCGGTGACACCCCAGCTCGCTCTAATTTTTAGGAGAGAAAGTAGCTCACTGTCTTTTAAGAAATCTTCATCAGACATAATCCAAGCTCCTGAAATGGCCGGGAATAAACCAAATTGTTCATCTTTTCCGAATCGTGAACTTCCATCGTATCTTAAACTTGCTTTAAATAAATATTTATTAAGGATATTTAAATTTGCTCTTCCAAAATAGGAAAGAAAAGTAAATTGAGATCGGCTTGAACCACCGCCCACGATTTCTGCAGCACTGTCAACTGTGCGCAAATCATCTGAAGGAAAACCTTGTCCCTCGACTGATTGTTGTTTTCTTCGGTCGTCTTCAAAGGATATGCCTCCAATGGCTTCTAATTCAATGTCATCAGTAATGGAAGTCAAATAGTTAAAGTAATTGTTTAAGGTGTATTTTTCATTTTCAACACTATTAGCCACTGCATATCCACCCACTGATTGAGATTGGGTTAAATGGCCATCAAAAGTTTCTGCGGTCTGTATATTTAAATCATATCCAACTTCGGAGCGAAAGCTAAGGCTTGGGATAATTTGGTATTGCGCATATAAATTTGCAATAGTTCTCCAGATAGTTGTTTCATTATAGGCATTCGATACTTGGTTAAGAAAGTTATAATACAAAGTGTTGGAATTTGGCATTCCATTATCTAAATAGGGTCTAATAAAGGGCTGTTGCGCAGAAGCCTGTAATGGATTGGCAAATTGGTTATCATTTGCCAATCTCGCAATCAGGGTTTTGGCAATACTAGAAGCCATGCCTATTTGAAGTTTTTCTGAAGCATTATGGTCCACATTTGCTCTAAAGCTGTAACGTTCAAGGTTATTTCCCCTTACAATCCCATCGGTTTTATTGTATCCTGTTGATAAAAAGAACTGGGTTTTTTCTGCACCCCCAGAAGCATTCAAATTTAAGGTTTGCACACCACCATTTACAAACGCCAGATCCTCCCAATTGGTGTCCACAGCGGAATTCTTCCAGTCTGCTTCATTTTCACTAAAATCGTTTAAGTCAGCTGCAACATCTTCTAAAGTGTAGCCCTCATTAAGATACGCTTCGGTTAAAAGTTCCACATATTGTGGTGTATTTAAGAATTTCATTCTGTTGGTAGCTTTGCTCCATCCATAGGAAGTGTTTAAAGATATTTTGGTGTTGCCTGATTTCCCACGTTTCGTAGTTATCAAAACAACCCCGTTAGTTCCTCGTGCGCCATAGATTGCAGCAGATGAGGCATCCTTTAAGATTTCAATGGAAGCAATATCATCTGGATTTAAACTTATAAGGGGATTGATCGGAGAGTCGTTGATATTTTCATCGCTGTTTATGATAGGAATTCCATCAACGACATAAAGTGGCTCTTGACTAGAAGATATTGTAGCGACCCCTCTAACTCTTACCTTAATCCCAGATTCTGCTTTTCCGTTTACCTGAGTGACCTGCACGCCGGATGCTTTACCAGAGAGAGTGCTTTGTACACTGGGTACAGGAATATTATTTATTTCATTTGAAGAAACAGAGGCAACGTTGTCGGTTAAGTTTCGTTTAGTGGATTTACCATAACCTACCACGACAATTTCATCTAATTCGGAAGTATTTAAAGCAAGATTCACATCTAGGGTGGTAACAGTGGTCACAACAATTTCTTGGGTTGTGTAGCCGACATAGCTAAAAACAAGTACATCATTCTGGGTTGCGGAGATCATGTAATTTCCGTTGAAATCAGTCAATGCTCCTCTGTCGGTGCCTTTGACCAAAATATTTACCCCTGGCAGCGGAAAGTTATTCTCGCCTTTTACGATTCCGCTTATTTTCAGGTCCTGGCCAAATGCAAAGCTGGAAAATGCAAGCGCGAATAAAACTAAACTATTTGTTAATTTTCTCTCCATATGTTAATTTATTTAAAATTATTAACTCAAAAGTGCTAATTATATGTTAAAGAAACAAGAATTGGATATCTTATTTTTGATGGTATTATGTTAAATTTTTGGCTATGATAATTAACTTCAGATTATGAGATCAAACTGCTTTTTTGTGAAGCATTAAGGGTTTTAATGAGATCAAACTCCGTGAAAATTACAATTTCAAATGGCTAATTTTAAAATCACACGTACAATAAATTCTCAATGAGGTATTGGTTGAGAGGGCTTTACAAGAATTTAGAGACTGAAACTGTGCAAAGTGTGTGCAAGGAAAAAGGTAATACGCTCGCGTAAAAATGTCGTATCAAACGAATTTTAATAGCTGAAAAAAAAGAAGAATCAAAACAGATCGAAGTATTTCAAAGCGCATGTATGGCGAAAAGAGTGATTTAAAAACAAGATGTATTTAGCTTGCTTATAATTCGTAAGAACGAATAATTCCGTACGCATTTGTTAATAAAATCTACCTTAGTTTAAAAGAAAAGTCAAAACGTTAATAAAAGTTAAAAATAAAAAAAATATTTTCTTTTTATTACTTAAATTGTGTACTTAACTCAGATGGTCCTTTATGAAAAAAATAGTACTCTCCATTACACTTTCTTTAGGCTTTCTTTTCCTACAGGGGCAAAATAAAAGAAATCTTGTTCCTAGTGATGTTTATAAGTATAAATCTGTATCCAACCCTCAGGTCTCTCCAGATGGAAAATGGATCATGTATAGTGTCGCTAAACCGGATTCTATCAAAAATAAAAAACAGTCCGATTTATTTCTGACAAGTTGGGATGGTAAAGATAATTTACAAATCACTTTCACTCCAGAAGGTGAATCTAATGCTAAATTTAGTCCTGATGGAAAATATATTTCCTATCTATCTTCAAAAAAAGCAGATACTTTAGATGCCAATCAACTGTGGTTAATGGACAGGAGAGGTGGTGAGGCAAAGCAATTCACTAAAGAGAAGTATGATCTTGAAGATTACGAATGGTCACCAGACGGTTCTAAAATCGTCTTGGTCATGAAGGATGTTGAAGATAAGAAAAAGAAAAAAGATGAGGTAAAAGCTCCTATTGTGGTAGATCGTTATCATTTTAAGCAGGATGTTAGCGGTTATATTTTAAATCATAACACGCATTTATATCTGCTGGATATTGCTTCTGAAAAAGTAGAACAGCTCACCACAGGAAATTTCGATGAAACTTCTCCGGCCTGGTCTCCCGATGGAAAAACTATTGTTTTTGTAAGCAATAGAACAGAAGACCCAGACCGAAACCATAATGATGCTATTTATTCAATGGAGGCGAAAAAAGGCGCTGAGATGAAGCAACTTACGCATTGGAAAGGAAGAGAAGGGTCGCCACAATTCAGTAAAGACGGCAAATACATCGCTTATCTACGCTCCACAGATGACGCTACTTTTATAAATTATGATAATAGTATTTTAACCATTATGGATATCAATGGAGGTAATGAAAAACTTCTTACCCAAAAAATGGATCGTCCTGTAGCAAATTTCAGATGGTCGCCCGATAGCAAAAAAATAGCCTTTTTGGTACAAGATGACAGACAGAGATATGTATCTGAAGTTGATATTTCCTCAGGAAAACTTAATCAAATTATTGGTGGAAATAGAAGTTTTTCAAAATTAGAAAGCCGGCAGTCAGGTGGATGGTTAGTCATGATGAGCGACCCACAACACCCTGAAAACATTTATACACTTACCGACGGTAAGCTGAATCAAATTACCCACATCAATGAAGATTGGCTTAAAAACGTTGCGTTGGCCGAGGTAAAAGGATTTGAATCCATTAGTAAAGATGGGACAAAAGTTTCCGGACTGTTTTATAAACCGTCTGGGAAAGGGGACGAAAAACTGCCTTTCATTTTATATATTCACGGAGGTCCAGTAACACAGGACGATTATTCTTTCGATTTTACACGACAAATTCTTGCGGGAGGTGGATATGCTGTTGCCGCCGTAAATTATAGAGGAAGTAATGGCCGCGGCATAGATTTCAGCAAAGCTATTTATGCCGATTGGGGGAATCTAGAGGTTAAGGATTTATTGGGGGCCACTGATTATTTGGTAGATCAAGGTTGGGTAGATAAGGATAGATTGGGAATTGGCGGATGGAGTTACGGCGGAATTTTAACCGATTATACCATCGCTACAGATACTCGATTTAAAGCCGCTTGCAGTGGTGCCGGAAGTGCTATGCAGCTTTCCATGTATGGCATAGATCAATATTTGTTACAGTGGAATGAAGAAATCGGGTTGCCTTGGACCAAAGATGGTTTGGATCGGTATTTAAGACTATCATATCCTTTTACTCATGCAGGCAGAATTAAAACCCCAACCTTATTTATGGTTGGAGAAAACGATTTTAATGTACCTTCAGTAGGAACTGAACAAATGTACGCCGCTTTAAAAACATTGAATGTGCCTACCACATTAGTGATTTACCCAAATCAGTTTCACGGATTACAAGTATTAAGTTATCAAGTGGACAGGTTTCAGAGATATCTTGATTGGTATGGCAAATATTTAAAAAAATAAAAACAA
>NZ_JBDSLS010000272.1:0-4311 GCF_039916245.1 Gelidibacter sp. | reverse complement strand
GAAAAAGCAAGAGACTATCTCATGAAACTTCCAGACCGCATGAAACGTTTGGCCGATCGTATGAGAATTCCTGAGAACTCTTATCAGTTTAAATGGGTGCAACCGGCATCTTTAAAATAGAACGATAGAACGCTGATGACGCAGATGGAGCAGATTTTCACTGATCTTTAATTCTCAAAATCATCATAACTTATAGTTTGTAGATGAAAATTTTTTACAGCTTTAATAGTTCTTCTTTTTAAATTATATGACATCAGCGTCATCAGCGTTCCATTTTTCGAGAGAACGCTGATGACACAGATGGAGCAGATTTGCACTGATCATAACTTCACTATTAATAGTCCTCCTTTTAAATCATAAAAAATCAGCGTCATCCGCATTCTATATTTAGGAAATCAATAACTTTTATCTTTTCTTTATAGATAAAACCATTGCATTTTGGAAAATTATAAACATTCAGAAACCACCGAACTTATCATTAAGTGTTTCTACAACGTTTATAATCAATTAGGCTATGGCTTTTTAGAAAAAGTGTATGAAAATGCCATGTTTTTAGAACTAAGAAACTTAGGTCTTTTTGTAGAAAAACAAAAACGCATCAGTGTTTATTACAAGCAACAACAAGTTGGGGATTATTTTGCCGACCTAATCGTTTCTGAAGCCGTAATTATTGAAATCAAGGCAACTGAATCGTTGTGTGAAGAACATGAATTCCAACTAATTAACTATCTAAAAGCAACAGAAATAGAAGTTGGGATATTACTTAATTTTGGAAAAAAACCTCAGATAAAAAGGAAAGTCTTTTCGAACAAACCTTTAGATTAAGATGATAGAACAATTATGACGCTGATGTAGCAGATATGCACTGATTTATCTGTTCTAAAAAAATGACTATAGTCTAATAAAAAATTCATAAATATAAAATATCCTCTTTCCTTAACCACCTATCAGTTTAAATCATAAGAAATCAGCGTCATCTGCGTTCCATCCCATATGAAGATTCAAGAACAACAAATCTCAAAAACCATCACTTTCGTCAAAGAGCAACTCGTTAATGCCGAAGGCGGACACGATTGGTTTCACATCCAAAGAGTACTTAACAACGCCATGCTTATCGCCAAAAGTGAAGATGTTGATGTGTTCATCGTCCAACTCGGGGCTTTACTTCATGATATAGCAGATAGTAAATTTCATAATGGCGATGAAACTGTTGGGCCAAGAGTTGCACGAGAATTTTTACTCGGCATTCATGTGAACCATGAGGTCATCGAACATGTCATCAATATCATTGAAAACATCTCGTTTGGCGGCGGAAACAAACCTCAACATTTCAAATCTCCTGAGCTTGATGTCATCCAGGATGCTGATCGTTTGGATGCCATTGGTGCTATCGGCATTGCCAGAACCTTTAACTACGGCGGGTTTAAAGACAGAACTATATATGATCCTGATATCAAGCCAAATCTGAAAATGACTAAGGAAGAATACAAAGCCTCCAATGCGCCAACGATTAACCATTTTTACGAAAAATTGCTGTTGCTAAAAGATAAAATGAATACCAAAACAGGGCAACGAATCGCTGCGGATAGGCATGAATTTATGGAGCAATTCCTCGAGCAATTTTATGCAGAATGGGATGGTAACAAATAAACATTAAAATAACTTTAGCTGACCATCCTTAAACTGTTCATGAAGTGTGGTGTTGAGCTTTGGCATCTGTTTATCTTTGAAATAGTTACGTTTTGCCATTTTAACCATAGCATTTATTTGTTTGGCAATCTCGCCTTCCCCACGCATTCTCGTGCCAAAACGCGAATCATTTAAATTCCCGCCATGGCAACTTGCAATTTGGTGCAATACTTTATCCGCACGATCGGGCATGGTTTTTTTGATCCAATCGGTAAAAATTTCGCCGATGGCTCCGTTTAATCTGACAATAGTGTGACCCATACTCAAAGCGCCCATTTCAGAAACTTTTTTCGCTAAAGGCAACACTTCATGACTATTTATGGATGGGATAATCGGTGCCATCATCACATTGACAGGAATTCCGTTTTCTGATAAAATCTTCACGGTCTCCAAGCGTTTTTTAATGGTAGCGGTTCGCGGTTCCAAAACCCTGCGGGTCTCTTCTGAAAGGGAAGTAATGGAAATATTCACACCAATAAGATTGTCCTTCGCCAAAGCTTTCAACAAGTCCAGATCGCGAAGAATTAAGGCGTTTTTTGTGATGATCCCGACTGGATGTTTGTATTTTAAAAACACTTCCAAGCATTTTCGGGTGATTTCAAATTGCTTTTCGGCCGGTTGGTAGCAATCGGTGTTTCCAGACATGATTATCGGATGCGCTTCCCAACTTTTACGTTGGATAAACTTTTCTAATAAAAATGGCGCGTCTTTTTTTACCAAAATCCGACGTTCAAAATCCAAGCCGGCACTGTAGCCCCAAAACTCATGGCTGTTGCGGGCATAGCAGTAAACACAACCATGTTCGCAACCTTGGTACATGTTCATGGAATAGCCCATGCCCACATCCGGACTTTGCACTTTATTGACAATGGTCTTTGGGAATACGTCAAGATAGAGCGTTTTATTTTTGTCGGCGTCTTCTCCTTCCAGAGCGCAATATTCTAGAAAATCATCACGGATTTCGTGGGTTAATTCGAAGAAACGATTGGCTACGTTGATTTGTGCTCCACGACCTTTGAGGGTGGAATTTCGATCCATAGGTATAGTTTTTTGATGTTTCTCATCGCTAAGATGAGGGTTAAAATTACTACGAGTCTGCCCTATTTGATGGCTACAGAATGTAGAAACTAATCTTAATCTCTAACAATTAACAGATTGACAACTGAAAAAACCCTCTAAAACCTCAAAAAATAACATGCATTTAACAGTTAAAAACCCTTTAAACACGGGAAAAATTCAATAATTTTGGCGCTCACAAATAATAAAAAAACATGAAGAAATTATTGCTCTCTTTTACCGTTTTTATGCTGACTTTTTCGACGGCCATAAAAGCTGATGAAGGCATGTGGTTTTTGATGCATATTGAGCGTTTGAACCAAAGAGACATGCAAAAAATGGGACTTCAATTGACGGCTGAAGAAATTTACAGCGTCAACAACAGAAGTTTAAAAGATGCCATCGTGCAATTTAATGGTGGGTGTACGGCCAGCATCGTTTCTGAAAATGGCTTGGTACTGACCAACCATCACTGTGGATACAATGCCATTGCAGAATTATCGACTGCTGAAAGAAATCACTTAAAAGATGGCTATTGGGCAAAATCTTTAGAGTCCGAATTAAAGCCAGAAAGCTTATATGTCCGATTCTTTGTAAGAATGGATGATGTTTCAAAACGTATCTTATCACAAGTCAATGATAAAATGACTGAAAAAGAACGTGAAGCTGCGATCAATAAAGAGATTGCTAAAATTGAAAAAGAAAACAACGAAGGCGGAAAATATACTGTTTCTGTGCGTTCATTCTACCAAGGCAATGAGTTTTACTATTTCGTTTATGAAGATTTCACAGACGTTCGTTTGGTAGGAACTCCTCCAGAAAGTGTTGGAAAATACGGTGGCGATACTGATAATTGGGAGTGGCCAAGACATACGGGCGATTTCTCTTTATTTAGAGTTTATGCCGATGCTGAAGGAAATCCAGCGGAATACTCAACTGCTAACGTGCCTTTAAAATCAAAATACCACCTTCCTGTAAGTATTGATGGGGTTAAGGAAAATGATTTTGCCATGATTTTAGGTTATCCTGGTCGAACCAACCGTTGGATGCCTGCACAAGGTGTGGAACAAAACGTAAAGTTTGCTTATCCTGCTTGGGTTGAAGGTTCAAAACTGAGCATGGATGTAATGAAAAAATATATGGATAATGATGAAGCCATCAACTTGATGTACGCGTCTTCTTATGCAAGTATTGCCAACTATTGGAAAAACCGTGGCGGGATGATTGAGGCTTTAACCGCTCACAAAACGGTAGCCACAAAAACCGATGTGGAGAAGAAATTTGACAAATGGGCGAACAAAAAGAAAAACAAAGCACAATATGGCAATGTCATTTCTGACATCAACGCCTACTACAAATTAACGAATGACAAAGCACAACACGACAACTATTTAAGTGGTATTGTTCGTGGTTCTAAATTTGCCGTTTTACCTTACAGATTAGGTAGTGCTTTAGAGCAATATGTTGCTGCCAATGAAGCCGCACGTGAAAACATGTTGCCAAGATTAGAAGGTTTTATAGATAGTAATTATAAAAATTACCACTTGCCTTTAGAAAAAGAAATTT
>NZ_JBDSLS010000271.1:0-3333 GCF_039916245.1 Gelidibacter sp. | reverse complement strand
ATAATGATCAAAGTGGGTATGAATCATAAGCCCAAAAGGCAAACAAATCATTTAATTTTAAATAAGGATTACTAAGTCAAGAATTCTAAGTCAAAATAGGATAAACTACGCTTAGAAGAAGCAAATCAGATTATGTAAAACATTTATCAAATCATTGTTGTCCGATTAAAGTTGCGTTGATCTTCTAAAAATAGTGATCAATAAGTTCTTTTAACGTTTTTGATCCTCATCTCCTTCATTTTTCGGTTTTTGAAAACTATTCCTAAAACATCATAATCCATGCTAATTATGAATTTCACAGCCCCTATTTTCAATTAATTACGTATTTAGTCTTTGTTCTTGGTTCTATCAGCGGAGCGGTCTTAATTCTTTTATGGACCATAGTGTTATCAAAAAGATAAGGGCTAAATGAACACTGCCATTTAGCCCTTTTAATGCTATAATTTGACCTTATTCTGCCAACTCTTGATCCAAGTCCCTATTGACAGATTTTATTTTTACTCGCAGCCACATTTTAAACTTAGTGACTAAGAAAAATAAGATTGGTACGACGATCAATGTAAGGAATGTTGCAACCAGCAATCCGTATATCACAGTCCATGCCAAAGGTCCCCAAAAGACCACGTTATCTCCGCCCATGTAAATATCGGCGTCAAAGTCTTTGAACAGTGAAAAGAAGTTAATATTCAGGCCAATAGCCAAAGGCACCAATCCTAAAATGGTGGTAATGGCGGTTAATAAAACAGGACGTAAACGTGCTTTACCCGCTCTTACAATGCTTTCGTAAAGATCTTCAACTTCTAAATAATCATCTTTTTCAAGGTTGAGTTCATATTTTTTTCGTTCAATGAGTAATTCGGCATAATCTAAAAGGACCACCCCATTATTGACCACAATTCCGGCTAAGGCAATAATTCCTACCATAGTCATCATAATCACAAAGGCGCTTCCTGTAATAACAATCCCTCCAAATACACCAATAAAGCTTAAAAAGATGGCCAACATAATGATTGCTGGTTTTGAAATCGAGTTAAATTGGAATATAAGAATGAAAAATATCAATCCAAGACCTGCTGCAAAAGCACCCAACAGGAATGTCATTTGCTTTTGTTGCTCCTCAATTTGTCCGGTGTAATCCACTTTAATCTTATCAGGCATGCCTTTATAGCTTTTCATTTCATTTTGAATTTGAGCTACAATAGCACCTGCATCGGTATATCCCGGAGCTAATGCCGAATATACGGTAACCACACGATTGGTGCCCTTGTGTTTTATCGCACTAAAACCAGAGGTGTTCTCATATTTGATGAGGGTTGATAAAGGGATGTTCTTAATCTGTCCTTTATTATCTCTAAAAGTTATGTTTTGGTTGAAGAGCGCACTGGTATTATAGCGGTTGGCTTCATTAAAACGCACGTAAATATCAAAATTATCGCCGCCTTCTTTATAGATGCCCGCTTTGGCTCCAAAGATGGAATTACGCAATTGCTGCCCAATCTGAGAGGCGCTAACGCCAAGTTCGCCAGCCTTTTCGCGATCAATCGTCACGCGCATGGTTGGCTTATCCTTATTGACATCAATTTTAAGTTCATCTATACCCGCGATGTTTTTCGCGTTGATGAATTCCCTCATATTTTCGGCTGTGGAAATCAATTCGTTATAATCTTCGCCTTGAATTTCGATGTTAATAGGCGCGCCAACCGGTGGCCCATTGGCATCTTTTTCCACCGAAATCAAAACACCAGGATAAATGCCCACCAAGGCTTCCTGAACTTTTTGACGCAACAATTCACTGTCAGCACCTTTTCGGTATTTATACTCGCGCATAGAGGCGGTTATCTTTGCTTTATGAGGCATTTCAGCAGCTGAACCCATATCGGCCTGCGGGTCGCCAGCACCTTCACCAACTTGGGAGACGGCACTTTCTACCATAAAGTTATAATCACCTTCCTTATATTGGTTATCATTCAAAACCGCGTAAACACGTTTTTCAATCTGTTTTGTGATGGCATTTGTTTTTTCTATAGCCGTACCTTGCGGATATTCAATGTAGACAATGATTTGATTCGGTTTATTGTCAGGGAAAAACTCCACTTTGGTGCGTTTTGAAGATAAAGAAGCGCCAAAACCCACAAAGGCCAAAATCAACAAGGCTAGAGTTCCGAGACTTAAAATGTAAGGCATTCTTCCCGAAAGTGAGCGACGCAATTGGCGTTCATACCAGTTTTCTAATTTAACAAGGGAACTGTTTTGAAAGTTGTTGGCCCATTTTCTTAGGAAAAAACGATATACCCAAAGCATGATCGCCGTAAATATCATTAAGGTGCCAAGGGCACGATATTCTCCAGCTGTAAAAAACACGATCAAGCCGATAATTACCATCACACTTGTAGTGATAATAATGCGTTTTAAAGGCATGTTTTTATCTTCAATACTCATGAATTGTGAGACCAAAACAGAGTTGAAAAATATAGCAACAAATAATGACGAACCTAGAACTACCGATAAAGTAATTGGTAAAATCATCATGAATTCGCCCATGATCCCTGGCCATAATCCTAAGGGAATAAAGGCTGCCACGGTTGTAGCTGTTGAGATAATGATAGGAAAGGCGATTTCTCCAATCCCTTTTTTAGCAGCTTCTAATCGGCTCATGCCTTCTTCATCCATCAAGCGATAGACGTTTTCAACCACGACAATCCCGTTATCCACCAACATCCCGAGCCCCATAATCAACCCGAAAAGAACCATGGTATTCAAACTATGACCTAACAGATTTAAGATCATTAAGGACGTGAACATCGACATAGGAATCGCAAATCCAACGAATATGGCATTCTTAAATCCTAAGAAGAACATCAAGACGGTAACCACCAAGATGACTCCAAAAATGATATTATTGACTAAATCATCAACCTGAGCAATAGTGACGGAAGATTGGTCATTCGCAATCGTGATTTTCAGATCTTGTGGGAAAACTTCAGCCTGTGCATGCTCTATAATGGCCCTCACTTGTTCTACCGCATCGACCATGTTTTTTCCTGCACGTTTTTTAACGTCCAACATGACGACCGGCTGTCCGAATTCGCGCGCGAATGTTGTTTTGTCTTCTTCTTGAAAAGTAACGGTGGCAACATCTTTGAGGTAAATGGCCTTGCCATCCTCTGATTTTACGACAAAATCCTCCAATTGTTTTGGCGAGTCAATTTCGCCTAAAACACGAATCGTTCGTCGTTGTCCGCTTGAAATTAAATTTCCTGCAGACATGGTCACGTTACCACTTTTTATGGCTCCTATGATGTCGTTGAAAGTTACCTGTGAAGCCATCATTTT
>NZ_JBDSLS010000270.1:0-9671 GCF_039916245.1 Gelidibacter sp. | reverse complement strand
CATGGGATGTTAGCAAATACAACCTATCCAAGTTTATCGGGCACGAGTGTGTTTTGGGATTTTGTGGAATTGCCAAGCCAAATTCTCGAAAATTGGTGTTATGAAAAAGAAGCTTTGGAATTATTTGCCACCCATTACCAAACTGGCGAATTGATCCCCATGGATTTAGTTCAAAAAATAAAAGATTCGGCTGCTTTTCATGAAGGCATGCAAACCCTACGTCAACTGAGTTTTGGCCTCTTGGACATGAGTTGGCATGGCAGTGATCCATCATCAATAACTGAGGTGAAAGCACAAGAATTAAAAGCTTTTGAACATACACAACTCTTTCCAGATGTGAAGGAAAATTGTATGAGCACCTCGTTTTCTCATATTTTTCAAGGCGGCTACTCCTCCGGATACTACAGTTACAAATGGGCGGAAGTATTGGATGCCGATGCATTCGAATTCTTTAAGGAAAAAGGCATTTTCGACAAAGAAGTAGCCACAAAATTCATGGACAACGTACTTTCTCAAGGCGGCATTGAAGATCCAATGGTACTTTACAAACGCTTTAGAGGAAAAGAACCTCAGCCGGAAGCCTTATTAAGACGCGCTGGACTTATTGAGAAGTAAGTGTTTTAATTTTTCATAACTATAAATGCGGTCGAAACCGATAGGATCAATAGCTGAGATCCTATCGGTTTTGAATTTTTTTGTATCAAGCATTGAGAACCCAGAACCTTTAGACATTCTTTATCATTGTTGTCCGGAAAAGAATTAAGACCGCTTTGCTGATAGAACAAAGAACAAAGACTAAACACGTAATTAATTGAAAATAAGGGCTGTGAAATTCAGAATTAGAATAGGTTATGATGTTTTAGCATTAGTTTTAAAAAAACCTCGAAATGAAGGAGATTGAGGTCAAAAACATTGAAGGACCTTTATTTATCTCTATTCTTAGTAGATCAACGCAGATTTAATCGGACAACAATGATTCTTTATATAACTTATTGAAAACTTAGGATTTATTTCCTTAATTTTAATACAAATCGCTGCTAAACAAATGTCTAATCATCTGCTTAATCCTAATAAATGGATCGAACTTTATTCGGATTATCTTTTTAATTATACCATTTCACGTATAAATGATCGTGAAATAGCCAAAGATATCATTCAGGATACTTTTTTTGCTGGCTTAAAGTCGATGAAGAATTTCAAAGGCGAAGCAAGCGAACGCACTTGGTTGATTTCCATCTTAAAACGAAAAATCATCGATTATTATAGAAAAATAAATTCCACAAAAGGACAGGCAGAAGTACGAATGACTTACAGCAATGATGACAATGAAGGCGATTGGCTTGAAGAACGTGTGGAAGATGAAGGTTATTTAAACGCTTTGGATACGCTTGAAAACACGGAGCTTGGCGATGCCATTTACGATTGTATGGCCAAGCTCCCCGAAAAACAAGCCACCGTTTTTAAAATGAAAAGTATTTTAAATTATGATACTGAAAAGATCTGTAATGAATTAAAAATTACACCGTCTAACCTATGGGTCATTATTCATCGTGCGCGCACCTCTATGGCAGAATGCTTAGAAAAAAACTGGTTTAAATTATAGCAATGTTAAGGTTGATATTAATTTCAAAAGAAGAAGCATATCATATTTGTGACAAATCACAATACTGCGAATCTACGCTATGGGAAAAGATTAAATTGAGACTGAGATATCTGTGGTGTCCCAATACACGTAATTATGTGAAACGCAATAAACAACTTACCTATGCCATAAAATCTTCAAATCTTGACTGTTTGCATTATAGCGAGCGTAAAGTCATCGCCGACCGTTTAAATAGACATCTAAAAAAACAGATGTAAGATAAGCCATAGTATCGGCACACTTTCTACCCAAAAAGAACTGTAATAACCACTCCTTTTCCTATTGGCGAATAGGATAAAAAGAAGAGTTATTAAGGTTACTGCGAAGGTCAACACAATTAACTTCTGATTTAATTCCGCTTTAAAAAATTCCAAAAACAGAAAGACCATGCCCAATAAAACCCCCATGATCTTGGTATTCTTTATGCCGATTTTCTGCGGGATGGTCGACAACTTTAAACTGTCATATTGCAAATCCCGAATCTCAAACGGAAGCATCAACATCATTACCAAAACAAAACGCTGAATGGCCGTAATCCAGACATCCCAGTCAAATGATTGATTACTGTCTAATATCGGCAATAAAACCGTTACGCCACCCCAGACCAATCCAATCACATACACTTTTAGTCCACCTATTTCCCTGAGATTCCTTTGCTCGTCAATAAAAAAACGTTTCGGTAAAAGAGGAATCGTATATAAAAAGGTAACCACTCCAAAAACGCCAATATACATAAGGGTTTCAGGCTGTAACTGCCATGCAAACCAAATCATCAATAAAAAACAAAATAAGGAAAACACTTGAATAACACGCAACCATCGCGCCAAACTGCGATGATGGAATTTGGCAATCCCAAAAAACTTTACAAAATTATAACCCGTGATAGTGGAAAAAAAGACAAAATAAAGCAAACTCCAATCGATGGGCAATCTGAATTCCAAAAGGCTCACAAAGGTCATGGAAAACACCGATAATGCCACGTGCATACTGCTATTGATGTAAAAATCAAATATGGGCTTTAATTGCTTCATTATACAAAAATAAACAATGTGTTAATAAGACTTGCAATTGGTTAAAAACTTTAGATTTCGTTAACTTAAAATGGACAATATTTCTCGTAATTTCGCGCAGGAGAAAAAAGCACTTCAATTCCAGTGAATTAAAAGGCTTTTTATAAATTATTTTTCTCGCTTATGCGCTTT
This sequence comes from Gelidibacter sp., assembly GCF_039916245.1. GTDB lineage: Bacteria > Bacteroidota > Bacteroidia > Flavobacteriales > Flavobacteriaceae > Gelidibacter. The sequence goes on along the minus strand of NZ_JBDSLS010000270.1, from coordinate 6,827 downwards.
TCGGCAGACTGGGTGGGATTTAACACAACACTATTTTAATGAATACAAACTCTTTTGCTCTTCGCCACATTGGTCCTAACGAAAGTGACCAAAACGAAATGCTCAAAACCATTGGAGCTGACAGTTTAGATCAACTTATGTCTGAAACTGTTCCTGACGACATCCGATTGAAAAAAGGATTGAACCTTGATGCACCAATGAGCGAATATGAATATATCAACCATATTCTCGAGCTATCAAAAAAGAACAAAATCTTTAAATCTTATATTGGTTTAGGCTATCACCCGACCATTGTTCCCGCTGTCATTCAGCGTAACGTTCTTGAAAACCCAGGTTGGTATACGGCTTACACGCCTTACCAAGCTGAAATTGCACAAGGTAGATTGGAAGCGCTTTTGAACTTCCAAACCATGGTTACGGACTTAACAGGAATGGAAATCGCCAATGCCTCTTTACTTGACGAAAGTACTGCAGCTGCAGAAGCCATGGCCTTATTGTTCGCGGTTCGTGAGCGTGACCAAAAGAAAAATGACGTCAACAAGTTTTTTGTTTCTGACGCTATTTTACCTCAAACCCTATCTTTATTGCAAACCAGATCAACGCCGATTGGCATCGAATTGGTAGTGGGCAACGAAGCTGAATTTGATTTTTCAAACGAATTTTTCGGGGCTATTTTACAATATCCTGGAAAAGATGGATTGGTAAGTGATATCAAAACCTTTATTCAAAAAGCAAACGACAACCAAATCAAAGTAGCGGTTGCGGCTGATATTTTGAGTTTGGTTAAATTGGAAGCACCTGGTAAATTTGGTGCTGACGTGGTCGTCGGAACAACACAACGCTTCGGAATCCCGATGGGTTACGGCGGACCTCATGCAGCCTATTTTGCAACGAAGGATGCTTACAAGCGCGATTTACCTGGTCGTATCATTGGAGTAACCAAGGATATGAATGGCAACAGAGCGTTACGTATGGCTTTACAAACGCGTGAGCAGCACATTAAACGTGATAAAGCCACTTCAAATATTTGTACAGCACAAGTATTATTGGCCGTTATGGCAGCGATGTATGCGGTTTATCACGGCCCAAAAGGCTTGCAGTTTATTGCCAACACTGTTCATAATACCGCAGTCAGTGTCGCTAAAGCATTGGGGCAATTAGGTTACAAACAAAAAAACACCTCGTTTTTTGATACGCTAAGTATTGAGGCAAACGCCGATGCTATTAAAAAGATAGCGGAACGTCACGAAGTGAATTTCAATTACCCAAATGCAGATACAGTTACGATTTCCATCAATCAAACGACTTCTTTGAAAGATGCCAACGAAATCATCGCCATTTTTGCTGAAAACCTTCAAAAAGAAACGATTACTTTAACAGTGATCGAAGACGCTAACTTCATCGCTGAAAATCTGCAACGTCAATCAGAGTTTTTAACTTTAGAGGTTTTCAACAAGCACCACTCTGAAACGCAATTGATGCGTTATATCAAAATGTTGGAGCGAAAAGATTTATCATTAAATCACTCGATGATTCCTTTAGGTTCTTGTACGATGAAACTTAACGCTGCCGCAGAAATGTTACCGTTAAGTTGGCCAAACTGGGGATCTATACATCCTTTTTGCCCAATAGAACAAGCTGAAGGGTATCAAATTGTTTTGAAAGCTTTAGAAGATCAATTGACTGAAATCACTGGTTTTGCCGGCACTTCCTTACAACCAAACTCTGGTGCACAAGGAGAATTCGCCGGTTTAATGGTTATTAAAGCCTATCACGAATCCCGCAATGACCACCATCGTAATATCTGCTTAATTCCATCATCTGCACATGGTACCAATCCTGCAAGTGCGGTTATGGCCGGAATGAAAGTTGTGGTCACAAAATCGACAGAAGAAGGTAATATTGATGTGGAAGATTTACGTGCTAAAGCCATTCTGCATAAAGACAATCTCTCTTGTTTAATGGTAACTTACCCATCCACTCATGGTGTGTATGAATCAGCCATTAAGGAAATCACTCAAATTATTCATGATAATGGCGGCCAAGTCTATATGGATGGTGCCAATATGAATGCACAGGTTGGCTTGACCAATCCTGGAAATATCGGAGCGGACGTATGTCATCTTAATTTACATAAAACATTTGCTATTCCTCATGGTGGCGGTGGCCCAGGTGTTGGACCAATTTGCGTGGCCGAACAATTAGTACCGTTTTTACCTGGAAATCCAATCATCAAAACGGGTGGAGAAAAAGCGATTACCGCTATTTCTGGAGCGCCTTTCGGATCTTCATTGGTCTGTTTGATTTCTTATGGTTACATCAAAATGTTGGGTGCTGAAGGATTAACCAAGGCGACAAAAACAGCCATTTTAAACGCCAATTATATTAAAGAACGTTTACAAGGACATTTCGACACTTTATATTCTGGAGAGCGCGGACGTGCAGCCCACGAAATGATTGTGGATTGCCGACCTTTTAAAGAAAACGGCATTGAAGTAAGTGATATCGCCAAACGCTTGATGGACTATGGATTCCACGCACCAACCGTTTCGTTTCCTGTAGCAGGAACCTTGATGATTGAGCCTACCGAAAGTGAAAGCAAAGATGAAATGGATCGTTTTTGTGATGCGATGATTTCTATCAAAAAAGAAATTGACAACGCATCCAAAGACGATAACAATAACGTGCTTAAAAATGCGCCACACACTTTGGCCATGCTAACTTCTGACGTTTGGGATTTCCCATATTCAAGAGAAGAAGCGGCCTATCCGTTGGACTATATTAGAGATAATAAATTTTGGCCATCGGTAAGACGTGTCGATGATGCTTACGGCGACAGAAACCTTATTTGTACCTGCGCTCCTATTGAAGAATACATGGAGGCCTAACCTCTATTAATCAACTAAATTCCCAAAAAGCGCTCTTTTAAATTATATAAGAGCGCTTTTTTATTGATTTTGATTTGTTACATGAAAATTTTTAATAATTTGGCAAAAATCATTAAAAACGACAAAACTGTCAACCAACACAACAATATTAATTACATTAGTAAATCGATTAAATTTCAAAAAAAATGGCCATAAAGATTACAGGAACCGGTAGCTACATCCCAAGTAGCATCGAAAAAAATGAGAATTTCAATAAACATCATTTCTTAGATACCGATGGTTCGGAGTTGAAACATCCAAATGCTGTAATTATTGAAAAATTCAAGGCCATTACGGGTATTGACGAACGCAGATATGCCTTTGATCACTTAACCTCTTCCGACCTTGCTTTTTTTGCTGCAGAAAAAGCAATTGCCAATGCCAATATCAATCCTGAAGAATTGGATTATATCATCATGGCTCATAATTTTGGAGACGTTAAACACAATACCATTCAATCGGATGTGTTGCCTTGTTTGGCTTCCCGCGTCAAGCACAGTTTACGCATTAAGAATCCGAAATGTGTGGCCTACGACATTCTTTTTGGTTGCCCAGGATGGATTGAAGGCGTCATCCAAGCCAATGCCTTTATAAAAGCTGGAATCGCTAAAAAATGCCTTGTCATTGGTTCTGAAACCCTCTCCAGAGTCGTCGATAAACACGATCGGGATTCTATGATCTATAGTGATGGTGCAGGTGCCGCAGTTATTGAAGCTACGGCTGATGAAGGCGGAATTTTGGCCCATGAAACAGGAAGTTATACTTATGACGAAGCCTATTATTTATTCTTCGGAAATTCCAATAACAAAGATTTGTGTCCAGACACACGCTACATCAAAATGGATGGTAGAAAAATCTACGAATTTGCATTGAACAACGTTCCATTGGCGATGAAATCCTGTTTGGACAAAAGCGGTGCTGACATTAAAGATCTGAAAAAAATATTCATCCATCAAGCCAACGAGAAAATGGATGAAGCTATTCTAAAACGCTTCTACAAACTTTATAATACAGAAATCCCTGAAGGCATCATGCCCATGACCATTCATGAATTGGGAAACAGCTCTGTCGCCACCATTCCAACCTTATTTGATTTGGTCAGGAATAACCAATTAAAAAATCAAACCCTCACTAAAGGCGATATCATCATGTTTGCAAGTGTAGGTGGCGGAATGCATGTGAATGCCATAGTATATCAGTACTAAAATGAATATTGGAGTCGTTGTAGATAACGAATTTGACCACGACCATCGGGTTCAAAAAGAAATACGTTTATTGCAAGAGGACGGGCATACCATTTTTGTACTCTGTTTTGATTTCAAAAAAACCTATAAAACATATTCTGACCTTAAGGTCAAAAGGGTCACGATTCATAGAAAGTTCAGAGACTTATTTGTACTTCTGAGTACCAATTTCGGGTTTTATGAACGGTTATGGCAAAAACATATTGCAGAATTCATTACAGAAAACAAATTGGACGCTTTACATGTCCATGATTTGTATTTAGCCAAAGCGGCTAAAAAAGGCATTCAAAAATCGGAGCGGAACATTCCGTTAACTTTGGATCTCCACGAGAATTATCCAGCGGCTATTAATTCCTATCAATGGGCTATTAAAGGATGGCGTAAACATGTGGTACAACCTGAAAAATGGTATAAAAAAGAAGGCGAATATTTAAATTACGCCGATGATCTTGTGGTATTGAGCAACTCTTTTAAACAAGATTTAATGGAGCGGTTTCCATTTTTGAAATCAGACGCTATTTATGTACATCCCAACATGCCAGATTTTGATAGCTTTCAAGCTTTTGAAAAAAATGAATTCTCGGTAGACTTTGAATCTGAACAGCCCACGTTATTTTATTTTGGCGTGGTCGCCAAACGACGCGGCATCATTGACCTTCTCCCATGGATTATTCAATTACTGGAAAATGGCAATAAATTCCATACGCTGATTATTGGCCCCATAGATAAGGCCGATAAAAATCAATTTTACACCTATATTAATCATCCACTTTTAAAGCAGCACCTGACCTATATTCCTTGGGCAGATGTGAAATACCTTCCCGCCTATCTTAAAAAGATTACGATTGGCCTGGCACCATTTGAGATCAATGCTCAACATGATTCGGGCGTAGCCAATAAGTTATTTCAGTATATGTATGGCGAAATTCCTATACTGGCTACAAAATGTAAAGCACAACAGGAACTTATTGAAACCTCAGCATGCGGTTTATTATACGACACCCAAGAAGAGTTTAATACGGCCTTAAAACATTTGATTGAAAACGAATCCCTGCGCCAAACTTTAGGCGCAAACGGGAAGAAAAAATTGCTTGAACTTTATCGAAATAAGGCGGATAGAGCATTTTTGGGGATATATGATTCAAAAAAGTATTAAGAATTGAGTATCAAGAATTAAGACTTTAAGCTAATGATTTAATACAGAAATATTGAATTTTGACTCATTATATCATCTATGTTGGCAACAAGCAAAAACAATTCGAAAAAGATGAAAATGAAAAATATCAAGACCTATAGATCTCCGTATTTCAAAATTTAATACAGGTAAATTTCTATAATGAAGTTTTCATTTTTTTTCGATCAAAAAGAATTAATAAAAAACCATTTATTGGAACTATTACTGTGAAATAAGTATAAACCCATTTTTTACTTTTTCCATAATTTGATTTGTTCCAAATATCATACAATACATAAAACATTAAAATTATATTCAAAAAGAGGGCGATATATAGGAAGCTTGCTTTATCCATCATCATAGAATTAAATTTAACACTTGTCTAAAATACACTTAAAGTTTGAGTATAAAAACCGATAGACAACATTTGCGAAAACAAACAAATTGATTCAGAGCTTACTTCAGAACACTTTACCAAATAAATTCAATAGAGATATCTTGTTCCACAAATAAACTTTACCAGTCACTCTAAAAAATGGATGAAACAGATTTAAAACAGCACGAATCCTACATGAGAATTTGCATAGAACTTGGCATGATTGCCAAACAACGCGGCGATAGTCCTGTGGGCTCTATCATCGTACAGAATGGTATTGTTATCGGAGAGGGCATTGAAGGCGGAAAAACACATCAAGATATTACTTTTCACGCAGAAATTGAGGCAATACGGCAGGCAACAAAACATCTGGGAAAACAGGACTTATCAGATTGCATCCTATACACAACACACGAACCTTGTATTATGTGTTCCTATATGATTCGTCACTCCAAAATACCAATAATCGTCACAGGCATAGCAACTGGAGAAATTGGTGGCTATAGTTCTCAACTCCCTTTACTTTTAGACACCACTATTAAAAGTTGGACCAAACCTCCCCTCTTAATAAAGGGCATATTAGAAAGTGAATGCGACGCTTTAAATAACTAGGACATTTTTTTTATCAAGTAAATTGAGAGAATTAGAGAAGTGATCTTATAAACAAAGAAGAATAAACGGGCAACAATCCCAACTTGAAACCAATCAAGATCAATTCAAATTCCAGTTTTTATAATTGGTCATGGCCTCCAATTTATCTTCAAGTCCATCTTCAAGTTCAGGAAAAAAATCAATTCCTGTGAGCACCTCAACCGAATCCACCGAAACCACAAACTTATGCAAGGGCTCATTGGAGTCTTTATTCGGCATTAAAAAGGCAATCATCTTCTCGGTTTTAGGGTCATAGACAATTTTATAAAACAGTTTCGGCACTGCGACTCTTTCGCTGCCTATAGTTTCTAGATTTCCTTTTAAAACGCCACCGGTAACCACATAAACACCATCATATTTACGCGCCCAATACCGCACTTTTTGTTCTAAGGTGTTCCAGATGCCCGCATTAAACGCAGGATCTTGCGGACTGATATTACTGGTCAGAAAAGTTT
>NZ_JBDSLS010000269.1:0-10542 GCF_039916245.1 Gelidibacter sp. | reverse complement strand
AACCTGCTCTCCAATGCCTTTAAATTTACGCCCAAAGAAGGTAATATTGTGCTAACCGTGACTCCGATCAATTCAAAACAAATGATCATGCTCTCAGTGGCTAACTCGGGCTCAGGAATTCCTAAAGAAGAATTAAATACGATTTTTGAACTCTTTTATCAATCCACCACTGGAAAGAAAAACAAAGGAACAGGTATCGGTTTGGCGCTTACCAAAGAACTTATAGATTTACATAAAGGAAATATTGAAGTGGAATCCTCTCCCATGGATGGCACCACATTTACCATTACTTTCCCAATCCACGAGGAAGCTTATACCGATTCAGAAAGAGTCACGGCCGACTATGAAGAGAATTCCACTGAATTCCAATTAGAAAACCTAATTGTACCACAAGCATACCTGAACCCAAAAGTCTTGAATAAAACGATCCTTATCGTGGAAGACACGTTGGACTTACAAATCTTCTTGAAAGAACTCTTACAGGAGCATTACAATATTATTTTAGCCGAAAACGGCATTGAAGGCTATCATTACGCCAAAAGCAATATTCCAGACTTGATTTTAAGCGATATTATGATGCCCGAATTGGACGGCATCGAAATGTGCAAAAAACTGCAGGACGATCAGCTTACAAAACACATTCCCATTATTTTATTAACCGCCAAAAACTCGACCCATTCTAAAATAGAAGGTTTAAAATCGGGCGCCATCGAGTACATTAACAAACCGTTCAACACGAATGAACTGCTGTTAAAAATTCAGAACATTCTGATCGCCAAAGACCATATCATCTCCAAATACCGAAAAGAAGTTATTTCAAGCCCCGAAGTCTCCTTGGAAAAATCGCAAGACGAAATTTTCCTTGAGAATTTAGTAGCCAACATCAACTTACGATTGGAAGATGCTGATTTCAAAATTGACGAACTGGCTATCCCTTTAAACATGAGCTATTCCAGCATGTATAGAAAATGCCAATTTCTTACAGGCAAAAGTTTAGTTGATTTTGTAAGGTTATTGCGATTGAAGAAAGCCGCCATTCTCATTACCAAACAAGGTTACACAATTTCAGAAGCCGCTTTTATGAGCGGATTTAATGATCCTAAGTATTTTTCAAAATGCTTTAAAAAAGAATTCCAAAAGAGTCCAGCCGACTTTAAGAAGGAAGCTCAAAAGCATGGCGTTGATGAGTATTTAGCCAAGTATGAAGTAAGTTCGTTTACATAGGATTTCGCCTGTAAAGTGGCCGTTTGAACGCCCTCAATTTCAAACCTGTCGGCATAAAATTATATCAAACACATTTCACAATCAACAAATCGAAATGAGTTAAAATTTCCACTTGTCCGATCAGACTATGGCCTAAATTTCAATTAATTTAGGCGGAAATAAAAAACAATGCCAGAACTACCAGAAGTCGAAGGTTACAAAGTTTATATAGACAATACCGCGCTCCATAAAAAAATTACCGCCTTTGAATGTCGCGAAAACCGACTGCTTAAAAAATCAAAATCAGATTTTGAAGCCAATCTTATTAACCAAGAGTTCACCGCAACCGAACGGATCGGAAAGTATTTATTTATAAAGACTTCAGGCAAAAAAGTATTGGTCATGCATTTCGGCATGACCGGGAAACCTACCTATTATAGAGCCAAAGAAGACCGTCCAAAATACGGCCATATTGTGCTCACTTTTGAAAATGGTTTTCATTTCGCCTTTGAAAGTAAGCGCAAATTCGGTTGGTGGGATTTGATCGACTCAATTCCCGAATATAAAGCAGCGCACAAATTAAGCGATGACGCCAGAGACTTAAGTTTGAAAGATTTTAAAGCCTCCTTAAACAGTCGCAAAACAGCTATCAAAGCAGTGCTCATGGACCAAAGTGTCGCTGCAGGAATTGGCAATTGGATGGCCGATGAAATTTTGTACCAATCTAGAATTCATCCGGAATCGAAAGTACAAAACCTCTCCGAAAATAACATTGAGACGATTTTCAAAGCCATGAAAAAAGTGATTGAAGTGGCCCTAGAAAACGATGCCCATTACGATGATTTCCCCGAAGACTTTTTAATCCATTTTAGAAAAGAAGGTGGAATTTGCTTTCATACTGGCGCTGAAATTCAAAAAATAAAAGTGGGCGGTAGATCTACTTATTTCTCTCCTAAATATCAGAAAATGATCAAGTAATTTAAATTGAAAATTTATGGAGAATTTCAAATATTGAAATCTTTATGTTTCTTAAGAATCTTGGGAATAACACTTTTGTATGTTAGAGCATTGGTTTAAACTTTCCAACCTTTTTTGCGTGAGGGATAGAAGTGGAAAGCCCACAGCATCCCCGATATTTATCGGGGATGCGAGGACTTGTAACGGATAGCCCGACCCTTTAGGGTCACGCCCAAATAAACCGAAAAAGACTTTTATAGGCTCAAACAATAATCTTTAAACTCCCGCCCTCTTGTCTTTATCTTGAAACATCAAACTAAAAATATATCCGAAAACAAAACACGAAGCAACACCGAAAAACGAGTACATTAAAAAGCTAATCTCAGTAAAGGCGCTGATGTACCAAATGACTAAGGCACTTACCACCAAGCCCATCAAGGTTCCTTTGGCATTGGCTTTTTTGGTCAGCATTCCCAAAAGGAACATCCCACCTAAACCGCCTGTAAAAAGTCCCAAGAAACGATAGAATTGATCCCAAAGTGATTTAATGTTGCTACCTGCCATCCAAAGCGCCAAAAGCACGCCAAGAATACCAGTAACCATCGTAGCGATCCTTGCAATTCGCAATAACTTTTTATCATCTACTTTAGGCTTATAGTGCAAATGGAAATCATTACAATACGCCGTGGATACAGAATTTAAACTACTACTAATGCTCGACATGGCGGCCGAGAAAATTCCCGCCACCAACAAACCTGAAACGCCTATTGGCAATTCACGTACAATATACCACGGAAAAATAGAGTCGTTATTGGAAATAGCCGGCGATAATTTGCTTGGCATTTCAGAATAAAACATAAACAACAAGGTTCCGATTCCAAAAAAGATAATCGTTGCTGGCAAAGTCAATACGGCATTCGTATATAAAGTTTTTTGAGAATCCTTGACGCTGGAACTTGTTAAATAGCGTTGCACAATGGTTTGATCGGTACCTTGAGTCACCATGGCCGACGCCAATCCACCAATAAACACCACCCAAAACGTAGATTCGGTAAAGTTGAAATCAAAATTGGCAATATTGAATTTATCGCGATCCGAAGCATAAGATATCATATCGCCAAACGAAGCTTCCGTGTGCATCATGATCCATACCACGGCTACAATACTACCGCCCAAAAGCACGACCACTTGCATCACATCGGTCCAAACCACGGCTTCAATTCCTCCAAACGTCGTGTAGAATACACAAAGTACGCCCATGATTAAAATACTGGTCTCCACAGGAATTCCCGTGACAATGGAGATGGCCAACGAAGGCAGCAACAACACAATCCCAATGCGTCCTAATTGAAACAAGATAAAAGACAAACTTCCAAAAGCACGCGCGGTATAATTGAAGCGATCTTCCAAATATTCATAAGCTGTTTTTATTTTCAGTTTATTAAAGAAGGGAATAAAAATAAAGGCGATGACAGGGGTAATTAGAATGGCTGTAATATTGAGCATGAAAAAGGACCAATCCGTCACAAAAGATTTGGCCGGAATCGCCATAAACGTAATGGCACTGAGCAAAGTTCCAAAAACACTTAAGCCAGACGCCCACCACGGGATGCGACCGCCACCTGTAAAGTAGTCTTCAGTAGAGTTCTGTTTGCGAGCAAAATAAAGCCCAATCAATACCGATATCAATAAGTACACAACAAGAACCGTATAATTAAGAAATCCGAACGGGTGTGCGGCATCAGCAATTTTGAAGGATTCTACGGCAGCCGTACGAATGCCAGGCGACACTTCACCGGAAACGATCAGAAAATCATTGCCATCTTTAAATGAAAGTGCTGTAACTGGAATCTCAGAGTCTAAACTCGCATACACAAACCACTGTTTAGTAATAGTATTATAAGCCAAAATATCCTTTGAAAATCCAGGATGGTTGTTTAAAATAGCGTCTCTTCTGGAGGTTAATGCCGTTGCAGTAGCCTCGTCTGGCATTTTGCCCATATCTAAGGCAATCGTTTCCAATTCATCAAAAAGCACTGCATCGCTACCGCCATAAACCATGATGTGCATGGAACCCATCACTTCAGCCGAAGCCCCCATCAATACTCGAGGTTGACCCTCTATAAGCAAATCCCCTTCATCATTCCAGGTTTGTTTTTTAAAATCGTAGGTCAGATAATTGGTTAGGGTTTCTGATTTTTGTCCGGCCACTTCATGGCGTCCACCAATGACAAATAACTTTTGATTGGTCTGTGTTTCCTGAACCGCCGTGGTATGTAGCGCTCTTGGCAAGCCGGGGAAATCAGCTAATTTCTCCCAATTTTTCGCATCCTTTAAAGCCAATCTATAAAATGAATTCGTGCTGCGTTGACCATTCGAACCGCCTACCAGATACACAAATCCGTCAGCGATGACTGCCGAAGAAAAACCCAACGGTTCTGGAAGTTTCGGATATTCAGTAATCTCAACATCTTTAGTCACACTATTATATGAGATCAACCATACAACATCACTTGTGAGCGCTTCATTATTACCACCCATGCACAAGACCCCGTTTTCAGTGGAAACCGATGCCGAGTAGCCTAATGGCATTTGCAATTGTTTTGCCGAGATACGCCATTGGCCATTTTCAAAAATATAAATGGCTTTGCTCCATACTTTTTTACCACCTTCCCAAGGCAAGCCTTCTGGAAAGTTAGCACCGCCAGCAGCTATCAAAACCCCATTATGAGCGCCGCCTAACATTCCCGCATAACCAAGCGATTCGGTAGCACCCTTTTGTGCAGGCAAATTAGGAAGATTCTTTACATCGAGTTTAGAGATTTCCTGTCCAAAAGATGGCATGCAGATTAAAAATAGCACCAATAAAATGGCCGTCTTCTTAATTATTTTCATATTACAAACTTTATGTTATAAAACTGGTTGGTTTAATTTGCCTTCCGATTAAAATTCCGTCATTTTTGTGTTACCACTAAACTATTGAAAAATCAAAAAAGCGATTGAAATATAAAACTTATCTCGCTAAGTTAAGAAAATATGACTATTTGTATTATGTATAACATATTAATTTCTAAATTTGTTATACACATCTTTTTAAGTCAAGAAAAACACATATAATGGCCTGTCCACGTTTTAAATACAATAAGATTTATGCGCTGTTCATTCTCGCAATTTTTCTTCAATCCTGTGCTTCCGTCGATGCGCCAAAACCGATAGGACCGCTTCCCACTGCCCAACAGATGGCATGGCAAGAAATGGAGCTTTACGGTTTTATCCATTTTAGCATTAACACGTTTACGGATGATGAATGGGGTTACGGCAACAAGTCTCCCGAGTTGTTCAATCCCACCGAAATGAATGTCCGTCAATGGGCCAGAATTGCCAAGGAAGCAGGCATGAAAGGTTTGATTTTAACTGATAAACATCACGACGGCTTTTGTTTATGGCCTTCAGAATACACGGATTATTCCGTAAAAAATTCTCCCTACAAAAACGGCAAAGGCGATGTTGTTAGAGAATTGGCTGACGCTTGTAAAGAATACGGACTCAAAATGGGCATCTACCTTTCGCCTTGGGACCGAAACAACGCCGATTATGGTAAACCAGAATACATTACCTATTTCAGAAATCAGTTGACCGAATTATTGACCAATTATGGCGATATATTTGAAGTCTGGTTTGATGGCGCCAACGGTGGCGACGGTTATTATGGTGGTGCTCATGAGGTGCGCACCGTCGATAAAAAAACCTATTATGATTGGGAAAACACCAACGCTTTAATTCGAAAACTCCAACCAAATGCTATTATTTGGAGTGATAATGGTCCTGATGCACGTTGGGTGGGCAACGAACATGGTTTTGCTTACGAAACCACCTGGTCGCCTTTATTAAGAGATTCCATTTATGGAGGCATGCCCGAATATGCCGAAAAATATTCCATGGGTCAAGAAAACGGAACCCATTGGGTCCCTGCAGAAGCCGATGTGTCCATCCGTCCGGGTTGGTACTATCACAAATCTGAAGATAACAAGGTCAAAACCTTGAAGGAATTATTAGACATCTACTATAAATCAGTTGGTCAGAATAGCACACTTTTATTAAACCTTCCTGTGGATAGAAGAGGTTTGGTTCATGAAAATGACGAAAAACAACTCAAAAAATTAACCGCTCAACTCAAAGAAGATTTTGCAAATAATTTAGCTTTAAAATCGAAAACTTCCGCCAATCATGTCCGTGGCAATTCTACTAAATACAACGCTAGTAATGCCGTGGATGGCGATAAAAACACTTATTGGACAACCAACGATGATATCATAAAAGCTTCTATTACCATAGATTTTGAAAAGCCAACTGTCTTTAATCGTTTGTTGGTTCAGGAATATATTCCGTTAGGACAACGTGTGAAGCAATTTTCATTGGAAGCTAAAGTGGATGGAAAATGGGAAACGATCGACAACCAAACCACCATAGGCTACAAACGCATTTTAAGGTTGGAAGATATCACAGCAACCAAAATCAGACTCAATATTGAAGATGCCAAAGGCCCTCCACTCATTTCAAACATTGGGGTTTACCATGCCCCATTAGTGGTTGATGTTCCAACAATAAGCAGAACTAAGCAAGGCGAAGTAAGCTTACTGACGCCCGAACAAGGACTCACTGTGTATTATACTTTAAATGGCGAAGAGCCCACGACGGCATCTTCAAAATATTCAGAGCCATTTCTAATTGAACAACCAACAGTTATTAAAGCGTTTTCAATCGATCCTGAAACTCAACGTCAAAGTGATATCATTACCGAAAGTTTGGACATCAACAAAAGTCTTTGGAAAATATCTAGTGCAAACGGTTCAACCATCACAGAAGAAGCTATTGACGATAATCCATTAACAAACTGGTCTGCCAACAAAAAGTTGCTTTCTGATTATAAAATCGATTTGGGCAAAACAACCACCATAAAAGGTTTCACCTACACCCCGAGTCAAGACCGATGGGTTTCCGGTGTGATTACACATTATAGTTTTTATGGCAGTATGGATGGTAAAAATTGGACAAAATTATCTGAAGGCGAGTTTTCAAACATCATCTCGAATCCGATGCAACAAAAAGTCATGCTCCCAAAAACAGCTTCAGTAAAATACATCCGATTGATGGCCGATAAAATCATGAATGATAAAGATCAAGCGCTTATCGCTGAGATTGGCGTTAGCACGCAATAAACCTTTAAATAATTTAATAACTTGAATCCTATGAGAATTTCATTAGCCTTAGTGGTCTCCTTTTTGTTTTTGGCTTGTAACAATCCGAACAAATACCATCTGAATGCCACGTCAGATTATCAAATCATTCCACAGCCAGTGTCTTTAGAAATGCAATCGGGCAGATTTTTAGTAAATTCAAACACGAAGGTTTCTGCTGCATCAGATTTAGAAAATGAGGGCGAATATTTAGCGGATATGCTCAGTCATCTCAGCAAATCAACGGTCGGTTTTAAAGAAGGTTCTTCGGGAAATATCCAATTAAAAATTGATGATGCTATAGAAAATGAGGAAGGCTATGACATTTCAGTAACCTACGATAATATTGTAATTTCAGGCAAAACATCTAAAGGGGTTTTTTATGGCATTCAAACCTTGAGACAGTTGATGCCTGCTTCTATCGCACCTCAAACTGATGTCAGTATTCCAGCCGTAACCATTAAAGACCATCCTAGATTTGCCTACAGAGGAATGCATCTTGATGTAGCGCGGCATATGTTTCCTGTAGAATTTATCAAAAAGTATATCGATCTCATCGCCATGCATAAAATGAACACGTTTCATTGGCATTTAACCGAAGACCAAGGCTGGCGCATCGAAATTAAAAAATATCCAAAACTCACAGAAATAGGTTCCAAAAGATATGGTACCATTATAGGACACCATCCAGGCACTGGAAATGACGAAACCGAATATGGCGGCTTTTACACGCAAGAAGAAGTCAAAGACATTGTAAAATACGCTGCAGAAAGACATGTTACCGTCATTCCAGAAATAGAATTACCTGGTCATGCTAGCGCAGCAATTGCAGCTTATCCTTTTTTAAGCTGTTTCCCTGAAGAACCTACAGTGGTCACTAATAACATGGGATCAAAGGCAGGGAAAGAAGTACAAGCCAACGGCATGCCAAAAATTGTTCAAGAAACTTGGGGCGTTTTTGATGATGTTTTTTGTGCAGGAAATGAAGAAACCTTCCAGTTTCTTGAAGATGTATTAGCCGAAGTGATTCCGTTATTTCCATCCGCATATATTCATATTGGTGGCGATGAATGTCCTAAAGCCAATTGGAAAAGATGTCCTAATTGCCAAAAAAGAATGAAAGATAATAACTTAGCCGATGAACATGAACTGCAAAGTTATTTCATCCAACGCATTGAAAAATATTTAAATGGCAAGGGCAAAAAAATCATTGGCTGGGATGAAATCTTGGAAGGTGGCTTGGCGCCTAATGCTACCGTGATGTCCTGGAGAGGCGAAAAAGGTGGGATTGAAGCAGCCAAACAGCACCATGATGTTATTATGACTCCGGGCCATTCGTGCTATTTTGATCATTACCAAACTGAAGATAAAGAAAACGAACCCTTGGCTATTGGCGGCAAAACAACAGTTGCCGATGTGTATGCCTATGATCCTACTCCCAAGGAATTAACCGACGCTGAAAACAAATACATCCTTGGTGCGCAAGCCAATGTTTGGACAGAATACATGAAAACCTCGGATTATGTCGAGTATATGATTTTACCACGCATGACGGCCCTATCGGAAGTCGTATGGTCGTCAAAAGAGAATAGGGATTTTGAAGATTTTAAAACGCGTCTTAACACCATGAGAAAACGCTATGATGCCATGGGATTGAATTACGCGAAACATATTTTTGAAACCCAATCAGACCTCCCAATAGAAACTAAATAATGAAAAAAACAGCTCTACTTCTACTTTTAAACTTTATTTGCTTTAGTGCATTTTCGCAAGCAGAAATCACTGAAAACGAGATCAAAGACCATATCGTATTCTTGGCATCAGAAAAAAATGCAGGTCGCTATCCTGGGACTAAAGCCAACCGGGACGTTGTCAAATACATCATCAAAGATTTCAAAAAACAAGGCCTACTTCCTTTGGAAAAAGGCTACCAGCAGAAATTTAAAGCACGTTTACGTGTCGACAAAGGAGAACCTGAAAAGCGCCTCGCTAAAACTTCCAATGTGGTAGCTTATCTGGAGGGTAATGATCCTGTATTGAAAAATGAATACATCATTTTAGGTGCACATTACGATCATTTGGGCATGGGTGGCCCTTCGTCAAAATCAGACCAAAGAAATACCGTGTATTACGGTGCCGATGATAATGCCAGTGGCACCGCCACACTTTTAGAAATTGCAGAGAAAGTTGCCGCCAACAAGCATAACTTAAAACGCAGTGTCATTTTCATAGCCTTTGGAGCTGAAGAACAAGGTTTATTAGGTAGTCAATATTTTATAGACCATCCGTTAGTGCCTCTTTCACAAATCAAATTAATGATCAATATGGATATGGTGGGCCGATTAAATGAAGCGAATCATGTGTATATGAACGGAGCAGGCACCTTTCCTAATGGTGTGGAATTTATGCAAAATCTGGGAGATTCCTTAAACTTAACGCCTGTGGTTCATGCGGGTTCTGTCGGAGGTTCCGACCATGTATCCTTTTACAAAGCTGGACTGTCCGTTTTAGGCATCCATACGGGCGCACATCCGCAATACCATCTGCCGGAAGATATTGCCGATTTGATAAACTTTCCAGGACAGAAAAAAGTCAGCGATTATATTTATGCCGCTTTAATGGCATTTGCAACGACGGATTATAAAATGGAATTTATTCCGCAAGATTAAAAATTAAAATGTTAACTACTAAACACTAAAAATGAGACTAATTCCAATTGCTTTGATAGCACTCCTAACTTTAACCAATTGCGAAGAAAGAACCAGGTCATTTTCATCTTCTGAAATTGCACTGCTTCCAAAACCAGCTTCTTTAGATTTAAACGAAGGCTCTTTTGCCATTACTGACGGGCAACAAATTCTCGCAGATCTTGAAGAGCAGCAAAACGCCGCCGCGGATTTTCAAGCATATATTACAAAAACTGCCGGTTTTAAATCTTCCGTAGTTAAAAGTTATGGTCCTTCTATCAGTTTTGAGAAAAAGGAAGATCTTGGCCCAGAAGCCTACGAATTAGTGGTATCGCCAAAAAAAATAAGCATTTTGGCAAATGGCGCTGCAGGCTATTTTTATGGCGTTCAAACTTTGAAGCAGTTAGTAGCAGCTGAAACTGCCGAGGGTTCTCAAACCACCACCTATTTAATTCCAT
>NZ_JBDSLS010000268.1:0-10003 GCF_039916245.1 Gelidibacter sp. | reverse complement strand
TTGTTGGATTTCTATGGTACAATAGTTATCCGGCATCTGTTTTTATGGGAGATACAGGAAGTTTAACTATTGGTGGAGTCATTGCGGTCATTGCGATTGCCGTTCGAAAAGAATGGTTAATTCCGGTATTGTGTGGGATCTTTTTAGCTGAGAACTTATCGGTGGTCCTGCAAGTAGGTTGGTTTAAGTATACCAAAAAGAAATATGGCGAAGGACGACGCATTTTTAAGATGTCGCCATTGCATCATCATTATCAAAAATCGGGATATCACGAAAGTAAAATCGTAACCCGTTTTTGGATTGTTGGAATTTTATTGGCCATTGTGTCGATAGTGACCTTGAAAATTAGATAATAGAGAAGGACGATATACGATTTAAGAATTACGATATCAATGAAGGAAATAATTAAAAATAGGACTAAAAAATTTGCATCAGACTGCTGGCATCTTTGCTCCAAATTTCCAGTTACAAGGGAGTACAACGCTTATTGTAATCAATTGATAAGATGTTCGAGTTCGGTTGGAGCAAATTATAGGACAGCATGTAGAGCAAAATCTGACGCTGACTTTTTGAACAAGTTGAAAATAGTTGAGGAAGAAGCAGATGAAAGCATGTATTTCATCGAATTACTTTTAGATGTTTCTAATAGAGAAGTGGATGAAATGAAGAGATTGCATGCAGAAGCAAATGAGATATTATCAATAGTAGTTGCATCAATCAAAACAATCCGAAACCGGAATCGTAACTCGTAAATCTAATATCGTAAATGAAGAGGCTAGTCATATTAGGAGGAGGAGAAAGCGGCGTAGGCACAGCGCTTTTAGCAAAGGCAAAAGGTTATGAAGTGTTCCTTTCAGATAAAGGAAAAATTAAAGATAATTACAAAGAAGTTCTTATACATAATGAAATTGAATTTGAAGATGAGCAGCATACGGAGGCCAAGATTCTGAATGCCGACATCGTGATGAAAAGTCCAGGAATACCTGATAAAGTGGCTTTGGTTAAGCAAATTAGAGAGAAAGGAATACAAGTGGTTTCTGAAATTGAATTTGCATCGAAATTTACCAATGCAACGATTGTAGGAGTTACAGGAACGAACGGCAAGACCACAACAGCAGCCTTAATCCATCATATTTTAAAACAAGAGTTGGAGGTTGGTTTGTCTGGAAACATCGGGAAAAGTTTTGCGCAACAGATTTTGGAGCATGATTATCCAAACTATGTGCTTGAGATTAGCAGTTTTCAGTTAGATGGTATTGTAGATTTTAAACCACATATCGCCGTTTTGTTGAACATCACACCAGATCATTTGGATCGCTATGATTATAAGTTTGAAAACTATATCGATTCGAAATTCAGAATAGTTCTGAATCAAACCAAAGATGATTATCTGATTTATGATGCAGATGATGAAGTTATAGTGGACTGGCTCAAATCACATAAAATTCAATCCACATTATTGCCGTTTTCATTAACGAAAACCATCGAAAATGGCGCGTATTTAGACCAAGATGAAATAAAAATAACGATAGATAACAATCAAATTATTATGTCAACAACAAATTTAGCCTTAGAAGGCAAACACAATATTAAGAATCAAATGGCTGCTTCAACCGTAGCGCATTTATTAAAAATAAGAAAACAAACGATTCGCGAAAGCTTGGAGAATTTTCAAGGTGTAGAGCATCGTTTGGAAGAGGTTTTGAAAATCAATAAGGTCAGATACATCAATGATTCAAAGGCTACCAACGTTAATGCTACCTATTTTGCTTTAGAAAGTATGGATACGCCAACCATTTGGATTGTTGGAGGTGTTGATAAAGGGAATGATTATAAAGAGTTGTTTCCATTTATCAATGAAAAGGTCAAAGCCATTATCTGTCTGGGTGTGGACAATGAAAAATTACTGAAAACTTTCGGGAAAATGGTGGATGTCATTGTTGAAACCGAATATATGACCGAAGCGGTAAAAATCGCATACAAATTAGCGGAGTCTGGTGATTCTGTATTGTTGTCGCCAGCGTGTGCAAGTTTTGATTTGTTTGAAAGTTACGAGGATAGAGGTCGTCAATTTAAGAATGCTGTAAGAAGCTTATAAAAAGAAGAAAAAGTGCAAAGTGTTTTCAACAACATAAAGGGGGATCGTTTGATTTGGTCAATTGTCGCATTGCTGGCAATTTTCTCATTCCTTCCTGTGTACAGTTCTTCCAGTAATTTGGCATATACAGCTAATTCTGGAAGTACATTTTCGTTTTTTATAAAACACTTTATGCATCTATTTCTGGGCTTCACTATTATGTATGGCGTGCATCGCATTCCTTACCGTTATTTTAGAGGTTTGTCGCTCGTCATGATGCCAGTCGTATTGATTTTATTGGTCATGACCATGTTTCAAGGCACTACCATTGATGGTGCCAATGCGAGCCGATGGATTCAGATTCCGATTATTGGGATGTCATTTCAGACGTCGACGTTTGCTGCTGTGGTGTTGATGGTATATGTGGCACGCTATTTATCAAAAATCCAGGATAGGGAAATTTCATTTAAAGAATCAATTTTGCCGTTATGGATTCCAGTTTTTCTGGTGTTGATACTGATCCTTCCGGCCAACTTTTCAACCGCGGCGATTATGTTCGCCATGGTCATGGTGTTAGCCTTTATTGGGGGTTATCCGATTCGTTATTTGGCAATAATTGTTGGCGCCGGGGTGTTGTTTTTGGCATTATTTGTTTTGACCGCAAAGGCATTTCCTGAGGCGATGCCCAACCGTGTGGACACTTGGATCAGTCGTGTAGAGAACTTTTCAAATGGAGAAGATACAGAAGCCGATTATCAAATTGAAAAAGCGAAGATTGCGATTGCAACCGGAAAATATATCGGATTAGGGCCTGGGGGAAGTGTTCAAAAAAACTTTTTGCCACAATCCTCCTCAGATTTTATTTTTGCAATTATCGTTGAAGAGTACGGCCTAGTTGGAGGCTTGGTTATTTTGGTAATGTATTGTTGGATGTTGTTCAGGATTGTGATCGTCGCCCAAAAATCCGATACCGTTTTTGGTAAATTAGTCGTGCTTGGAGTTGGCTTGCCTATCGTTTTTCAGGCGTTCATTAATATGGCTGTTGCTGTTGAGTTATTTCCGGTAACGGGGCAAACACTACCACTTATCAGTAGTGGTGGTACTTCCATTTGGATGACCTGTTTGGCTTTCGGAATGATTTTAAGTGTGAGTGCCAAAAGAGAAGAGTTAAAAGAACAAGAAGAGGAATTAGATAATCCTTTGGAAATATTAAGTGAAGCGATATAAGTTGTAAGTATCTAGCGTTATAGAAGCTTGAAGTTAAATCGAATTGGAATTTGTAATTTAAACTATTGGAATTTTAAAAATATAGTGGTTAAAAAGGAAACATATAAAATCATTCTCTCAGGAGGCGGTACAGGTGGTCATATCTATCCTGCGATTGCTATTGCCAATGAGTTGAAAATGCGCTTTCCTGACGCAGAGTTTCTTTTTGTGGGAGCGTTGGATCGCATGGAGATGGAAAAAGTGCCACAAGCTGGATATAAGATTGAGGGGCTATGGATTACTGGAATTCAGCGAAAGTTGACGCTTAAAAACCTTGTTTTTCCAGCCAAGTTGGTTGTTAGTTTAATGCGAGCGCGAAAGATTGTTAAAACATTTCAACCAGATGTTGCCATCGGAACCGGTGGATTTGCCAGCGGACCATTATTGCAGGTTGCGGCTTCCAAAGGTATTCCGTGTTTGATTCAGGAGCAAAACTCTTTTCCAGGCATTACCAATAAATTATTGGCCAAAAAAGTTAATAAAATTTGTGTGGCTTACGATGGATTGGAGCGTTTTTTTCCCAAGGATAAATTAATAAAAACAGGAAATCCTATCCGTCAGGATTTGTTGCAGATTGATAATAAAACTATTGAAGGAAAAGATGCCTTTAAGCAGAAACATGGTAAATACACCTTGTTGGTTTTGGGTGGTAGTTTGGGTGCCAAACGCATCAATGAACTGATTGAAAAAGAATTGGAGTTTTTCCAAACTCAAAATGTGCAAGTGATTTGGCAATGTGGAAAGTTGTATTACGAAACCTATAAGAAATATAATTCTTATGAAAATGTTCAAGTCCATGCTTTTTTAAACACCATGGATTTGGCTTACGCTGCCGCAGATTTTATCATTTCTAGGGCAGGAGCAAGTTCGGTTTCGGAATTATGTGTGGTAGGAAAACCGGTAATATTCATTCCTTCGCCCAATGTGGCTGAAGACCATCAAACTAAGAATGCCATGGCCATCGTTGATAAGGATGCTGCTTTGTTGATAAAGGAAGCAGATTTAGATGTCGATTTCGAAAACCGATTTTCACAATTAGTAAAATCAGCTGAAAAACAACAGAAGTTGAGTGAAAATATAAAAAAATTGGCCCTTATCAACGCTACAAAAGATATTGTGGATGAGGTGGAGAAGTTGTTGAAGAAGCATTAAGTATAAAGTATTAAGAGAATAACGAATAACGAATAACGAATAACGAAGTTCAAATTAAACAACAAACAACAAACAACAAACAGTGAATTTAAAAACAATAAATAACGTCTATTTCATCGGCATCTGAGGCATCGGAATGAGTGCCCTTGCACGTTATTTTGTGGCGAATGGGAAATCTGTGGCGGGTTATGATAAAACCAAAACAGACATCACAAACGCACTTGAGGATCTTGGGGTTAAAGTTCATTTTGAAGATTCCGTTGCTGCAATTCCAGCTGAGTTCTTGAATGTTGATGATACGTTGATTGTTTACACGCCTGCAATTCCTAAAGGTCATGCGGAGTTTAATTATTTCAAAGATCAAAATTTTGAAGTCCTAAAACGTTCTGCAGTTCTTGGGGAAATTACCAGAGACACCTTTTGTTTGGCGGTCGCCGGAACTCATGGTAAAACGACCACAACTAGTATTTTGGGGCATTTGTTATATGAATGTAATGTTCCTGTAACAGCATTTTTAGGCGGTGTGAGTGAGAATTACGATTCCAACTTCATCCTAAATGGCACTGAAGTTACGGTGGTTGAGGCTGATGAATATGATCGTTCGTTTTTAACCTTATCGCCAGATATGGCCGGGTTGACCTCAATGGATGCTGATCATCTTGACATTTATGGTGAAGCTGAGGAACTTAAAAAATCATTCGTTGAATTCACTAAAAAATTAAAACCAAACGGGAAGTTGTTTGTGAAGAATGGCTTGCCGATTGAAGGAATTACTTACGGAATAGAAGATGACGCCGATTATTCAGCGCAAAACATAAGGATCATCAATGGCAGTTATGAGTTTGACCTAAAAACGCCAAACCAAACGCTACAAAATTTTAAATTTAACCTACCTGGAAGACATAATCTGTCGAATGCAATAATGGCCTTGGCGATGTCTGTAGAATATGGTCTCCCTCACCAGCAGCTCGCCAACGCCTTAGCATCTTATTCAGGAGTTAGACGACGCTTTACCTATCAGATTAAAACGGATGATTTAGTATTTATCGATGATTATGCACATCATCCAGAAGAAATCAATGCCGTGCATCAAGCGGTTCGGGAAATGTATCCGAATAAAAAAGTGTTGGCTATTTTTCAACCGCATTTGTTTAGTAGAACACGCGATTTTGCAGATGAGTTTGCAAAAAGTCTCTCGCAATTTGACGAGTTGTTATTGCTTGATATTTATCCTGCAAGAGAATTGCCAATAGACGGTATTACGACAGAATGGTTATTGACAAAAATCGAAAATAAAAACAAAAAATTGATCCAGAAATCGGAGTTGATTTCAGAAATAAAAGCATCAAATGCACCTGTTATTTTAACTATTGGTGCTGGAGATATTGGAGAACAAGTAAAATATATAAAACAAGCTTTAAGTCTTGAAAATAAATTATAACTATATAAAAATAATTGGGTTACTGATATTGGTAGTCTTTCTTTTTGCGTTTTCCTCCGCGAGGAATTCCGTCAGAAAAGTGAGCGAACCCAATATCAAATTTTTGGGCGATGAGAATTTATTTATCACGCATGAGGCTGTTAGTAAGTTGTTAATACAAAATCAACAAAGTGTTACAAATACGGCCAAAGAAATGATAGATTTGAACGACTTGGAATCTGCCCTGAACGCCAACGTCATGATTAAGCGAGCCCAAGTATACATCACTGTTGATGGCACATTGGTCGCTGAAATTGAGCAAAAGAAACCTATTGCTCGAGTAAGTACAAACGCATCTTACTATATCGATGATGTCGGTTCCTACATGCCGTTATCAACAAATTACACGTCACGCGTCCCATTGGTTACGGGATTTGTGGTTAAAAATGAATTGTATAATGTGTTCACTGTGGCTAAAAAGGTTCAAAGTGATGAGTTTTTAAAAACGCACGTTACCGAAATTCATCAGAATGAAAATGGAAGCATTGATCTAAGATTTAGATTAAATGATTTTAGAATACAGTTAGGTTCGTTGGACAAATTGGATAAAAAAATAAATAATCTTAAGGCTTTCTATCAAAAAGCTATGAAAGATAGCACTTTGAATACTTACAGTGTTGTTAATTTAAGATTTGATAAACAGGTCATATGTACCAAAAAGTAGAGGATGGAAAATAATAAAATTTCAGTAGGATTAGATGTAGGGACCACAAAGATTGTGGCTATGATCGGTCGTAAAAATGAATATGGCAAAGCCGAAATTTTAGGAATTGGAAGAGCTAAAAGTTTAGGAGTACATAGAGGCGTTGTCAATAATATCACGCAAACCATTCAGTCCATTCAGCAAGCTGTTCAGGAAGCTGAAGCCGAGAGTGGATTGAAAATAGAGGAAGTGACCGTAGGTATCGCAGGTCAGCATATCAGAAGTTTACAGCATAGTGATTATATCACACGACCTAATTCTGAATTGGTTATTGATGATGAAGATATTGATCGATTAATCAATCAAGTGCACAAGTTAGTAATGCTTCCTGGTGAAGAGATTATTCACGTTTTACCTCAGGAATATAAAATTGATGGACAGGCAGAAATTAAAGAGCCTATCGGAATGTATGGCGGTCGATTGGAAGCTAATTTCCACGTGGTTGTTGGTCAAGTGTCATCCATCAGAAATATTGGTCGCTGCGTAAAAAGTGCAGGCTTGGAGTTGGAAGGTATCACTTTGGAGCCGTTAGCATCAGCAAACGCCGTATTAAGCCAAGAAGAAAAAGAAGCAGGTGTGGCTTTGATTGATATAGGAGGCGGTACCACGGATTTAGCAGTTTTTAAAGACGGCATTATTCGTCATACCGCAGTCATTCCATTTGGAGGTAATGTGATTACTGAAGATATCAAGGAAGGTTGTTCCATCATAGAAAAGCAAGCCGAATTATTAAAAATAAAATTTGGTTCCGCATGGCCAGGAGAAAATAAGGACAATGAGATTGTTTCAATCCCTGGATTAAGAGGACGGGAACCAAAGGAAATTACCCTTAAAAACCTATCAAAAATCATTCATGCGCGTGTTGTAGAAATTGTAGAGCAGGTGTATGTTGAAATAAAAAATTACGGACACGAAGAACAAAAAAAGAAATTGATTGCTGGCATTGTACTGACAGGAGGAGGCGCACAGCTGAAGCATTTAAAACAGTTGGTAGAATATATTACCGGAATGGACACCAGAATAGGTTTCCCGAATGAGCATTTAGCAGGCGATAGTGATGAGGAAATTGCGAGCCCGTTGTATGCGACGGCAGTTGGTTTAGTGATGGACGGATTAAAGCGTCAAGAACGTAAACGCATTGAGAAAGCTGCTGAGGAAGCAGCTGAAGAGATTGTAGCATCGCCATCAACCGAAGTTGAAGAGGAAGAACCGATGTTATTACCAAAAAAAGAACGTCGATCATTTTTAGATAAATTGACCGAACGTGTCAAAGATTTTTTAGATAACGCGGAATAATTACGTAGAGACAGATAATTATCTGTCTCAACAAATCAAAATAGATACAGATAATTATCTGTCTCAATAAATAAATATTAATTAAGAATCCAGAAAAACCCAAAACATTATGAGCAATATAAATGAATTTGGAAACATCGCATTCGATTTGCCAAAAAACCAATCGAACGTCATTAAAGTGATAGGAGTTGGCGGCGGCGGAAGCAATGCCATTAACCACATGTTTCAACAAGGAATTAAAGGCGTTGACTTTGTCATCTGTAATACTGATTCACAGGCCCTTCAAAATAGTGGCGTACCAAACAAAATCCAGTTAGGTGTCAATTTAACTGAAGGTCTTGGTGCCGGAGCTAATCCAGAAGTGGGCGAGCAAGCAGCACTTGAGAGTTTAGAGGATATCCGCAGAATGTTGGATACCAATACAAAAATGGTGTTCATTACGGCAGGAATGGGTGGAGGTACTGGAACTGGAGCAGCACCTGTCATCGCTAAAGTTGCCAAGGAGCTGGAAATTTTGACCGTTGGTATTGTCACGATGCCCTTTCTTTTTGAAGGAAAAACGAGAAATGAACAAGCTCAAAAAGGGATTGAAACTTTAAGAAATCATTGCGATTCCTTAGTGGTCATCAACAATAATAAACTACGTGAAGTTTATGGCAACCTAGGTTTTAAAGCAGGTTTCTCTAAAGCTGACGAAGTATTATCGACCGCTTCAAAAGGTATTGCGGAAGTGATCACACATCACTATACCCAAAATATTGACTTACGTGATGCTAAAACTGTTTTAAGTAATAGTGGAACGGCCATTATGGGATCTGCGACAGCATCTGGTAAATCACGTGCTCAGGAAGCCATCATGAAAGCTTTAGATTCGCCATTATTAAATGATAATAAAATTACTGGAGCCAAAAACGTATTGTTGCTCATCGTTTCTGGTGCCCATGAAATTACTATTGATGAAATTGGAGAAATCAATGACCATATCCAAAATGAAGCAGGACACGGTGCAAACATTATTATGGGTGTAGGGGAAGATGAATCATTGGAAGAGGCTATCGCTGTAACTATCATCGCTACGGGTTTCGATGTCGAACAGCAAAACGAAATCTCTAATACCGAGACTAAAAAGGTCATTCACGCTTTGGGAGATGATAAC
Source organism: Gelidibacter sp. (assembly GCF_039916245.1). Classification (GTDB taxonomy): domain Bacteria; phylum Bacteroidota; class Bacteroidia; order Flavobacteriales; family Flavobacteriaceae; genus Gelidibacter. The sequence goes on along the minus strand of NZ_JBDSLS010000268.1, from coordinate 873 downwards.
AATGAAGTTAAAGTTAAAGAACGCGAACCGGCTATTATAACACCAGAAATCGTTCTTGAAAAAGAAGTTGAAAAAGTCACGATTCATACTTTAGTAGAAGAGGAGGTTAAAAAGGAGCCTAAAATGGGTTTGATCCCGACCAATGAGTTTATCAGAAATCTCAATGTAGTTTATGATGAAGTCTTGGATAGCGTTGACGAAGATGATTTTATAATTACTCCTGTTCAACCGGTCAAGGCAGAAGCACCAAAAAGGGCGATTTTTGAAGAAGAGGAGCAATTCACCTTTTCTTTCGATTTGCCTTTATTCAACAGAAAACATGAAGAAACTCCAAAAGATGAAAACAAAATTCTCTTTGATTTGGACGACCATACAAGAGACATGAAGGTCAACGATCATATTGAAATTATATCGGTCACTGAAGCGGATGCAAATGGCGAAAAACGCTATGCGCTTGATGATTTTATGACGCATGAGTCTTCAATTAATAAAACAAAGACCAAACAACAACCAGTTATTGAATAAGACGTTGTGTTTGAGAGAAGAGTCATTTCAACTCAAGAAGAATCAATTTCTCCAGAAGAAATCGATCCTATGAACAGTCCAATTTCTGATATGTTAAAGGATCGTGCTGATATCAGAAGACGTAAAATGAAAGACTTTAACTACAAATTCAGTTCAGCTAAAGTTGATGAAATTGAAAAAGAGCCTGCATATAAACGCCAAGGTGTTAATTTAGAGGATAACAAATATTCTTCTGAGATCAGAGCGTCAAGAATGTCAGTGGGTACTGATGACAATGATGATATTCAGCTGCGAAGTAATAATTCATTTTTACATGATAACGTAGATTAATAGCAGATTTAACGTTGT
>NZ_JBDSLS010000267.1:0-3881 GCF_039916245.1 Gelidibacter sp. | reverse complement strand
GGAACATAGATTCTTGAGATTTCCTTGCCGTTTTCTAAGAAATATTCTTCTTCATAAACCACTTCTGGTAAAAACTCCTCAGTTAGAATAGTCTTTAGAGATTGTAGTTTATCCCAGTAGTTGATCCGGTTTTCTAAATCGTCTTCAAGATCTAAAGTGACTAATGCCGATTTCGTATCAAAATGGAATTTGAAGGCAAATCCTTTGAGTTTGGTATCGTAAAGAATCCACTTTCGAGGAAAGGACTTCCCGAAACTGATCCAAAAATCTTCTCTTAATTTTCTTGAGTCTTCTTTGCTAAACATGTTTTCAGTCTTCAGTCCTCAGTCTGCAGTGTGCAGCTGTGATTATTTCTGTCTTCTGTCATCGGTCTTATATCAAATAAGCCACCACAATCCCCAACATTATTACAACGAGTTTGGAAAGGTTAAACCTGTGATTTTCATTGCTTTCAAACAAAATGACTGTCGAAATATGAAAAAAGATACCAATAACAATCCCATTAATGAAAAATAGATAATTTCCAACAAACGGAACGGTGTTGGAAACCAGCGTCCCCATTGGCGTCATGAGTGCAAAAGTGATAAAAAATCCGACAATTTGCTTTTTGGTAAATTTCGATTGTACCAAATAGGTGGTAATCAAAGCAGCAATAGGAATTTTATGGATGATGACTCCGTAAACCATATCATTGTGTTGATGGATAGGGAAACCTTCCAAAAAACTATGAATACATAAACTGATGAACAGCACCCATGGGAATCCTGATTCTGCATCGTTTATATGCACATGGCCATGCTCAGCACCTTTAGAGAAAAATTCCAGTAAAATTTGGAAAAGTATCCCCAACATAATAAACAACCCCGTTGTTTTAGCATCTAGATGGTTGTAAACTTCAGGTAATAAGTCAAATAGGGTCAGTGCCAATAGGAAAGCACCACTGAAGGATAATAGTAACTTGGTGTATTTTGGTTTTTTATTTTTAAAAATCACCACCAACAAAACACCGATAACAACTGCTAAAAAGGGTAGAAGGTACTGCTTCATTTAAAAATCATAATTAAGCGTTCTGACGTGCCTTTGTGAAACTTTCGCAATTTATAATCGCCAAAAACATCTAATAAATAGACGCCTGCTTGTTCAAAAAGTTCTTCAAAATCTGCTAAAGTCTTTGCTCTAACGCGTTCTTGAAAGTGATAATCCTTACCCGCGTCCGTAAAACGGATATCCTTGATGATATGATTATCTTCTACATATCTTTTCTGATGAAAATCAATGCCGCCTATAGTTTTGACATCTTCAGGAACTAAATTTTCAATGACAACATCAACATTCATAAAATCAATAACACCAAAACCAGATTCGTTTAAATCGTCTCTAATGGCCTTAATTGTGTTGAGATTGTCTTCTGACTTGTCAAAATACCCAAAACTTGTAAACAAATTAAAAACCGCATCAAATTGCTCATTGAAGGGTTTACACATGTCATGCACTTTAAAATGAAGCGTTTCATTTTCGTATTGTTTAGCGTAGGCAATGCTGTTTTCTGAAAGGTCAACTCCGGTCACATCATAGCCTAAAGAGTTGAGATAGATGGCATGGCGTCCTTTTCCGCAGGCAAGATCCAGTATTTTACCCTGTTCAGGTAGGTTCAAATATTGGGTCAAATTGTCCATGAATTGATGGGCTTCGGCGTGATCCCTATCCTTGTAAAGAATGTGGTAATAGGGTGTATCAAACCATGAAGCGTACCATTGTGTTGTCTCTTTTGTCATTATAAATTCGTCTGACTGCAAAAATACTTTATTTTTGCAATCTATATCATGAGAACAATGGATAATAATTTTAATATGGTAGCCAAAACCTTATTTGGCTTTGAAGAATTGCTGGCTAAGGAGTTAACCCAATTGGGCGCTCAAGAAGTTAAAACAGGGGTAAGAAGTGTGAGTTTTGTAGGCGATAAAGGTTTTATGTACAAAGCTAATTTGGCGTTAAGGACTGCTATCAAAATTTTGATGCCCATCCATAGTTTTCGGGTAAACAATGAAAAGGATTTGTATGACCAAGTTTATAAAATGGACTGGGCGCAATATGTTAAGCCAACAGGAACGATTGCTGTTGATGCAACCGTGCATTCCCATTTGTTTACACACTCATTATATATCGCTCAAAAGACTAAAGATGCGGTCGTCGATAAATTCAGGGACACTACGGGCGAACGCCCAAACGTGGATTTGAAGTTTCCTGACTTAAAAATCAACGTGCATATTGATAGAAATATGTGCAATATTTCATTGGATACTTCTGGAGATTCACTTCATAAACGTGGTTATAAAATCGCCACCAATATTGCGCCTATCAATGAGGTGCTAGCAGCAGGATTGATCATGTTGTCAGGTTGGGACGGGCAAACCAACTTTATGGATCCGATGTGTGGTAGTGGCACTATTTTAATAGAAGCAGCAATGATTGCTTGTAATATCCCGCCGAATTTGATGCGTAAAGAATTTGCTTTTGAACGTTGGCAAGATTGGGATGTGGAATTATTTGAAAAAATAGAAGAATCTCTTCTAAGCAAAACGAGAGATTTTCATCATAAAATTATTGGCTATGACAAAGCGCCAAGTGCTGTGACTAAAGCTAAAGAAAACATCAAAAACGCACAATTAGAAGATTTTATTGAAGTGCGCCACGAAGATTTCTTTAAGACCCAAAAAGCTGGCGATGAGAAGTTACATATGGTGTTCAATCCGCCGTATGGCGAGCGATTGGATATTGAAATGGAATCGTTCTATAAAAGTATTGGCGATACCTTAAAACAAAGTTATCCAGGAACAGATGCTTGGTTTATAACCTCCAATCTTGATGCATTGAAACATGTAGGCTTGAGACCTTCGCGTAGAATTCATTTGGTAAATGCTAAACTGGAAGCCAGATTGGTTAAATATGAGATGTACGAAGGGAGTAAAAAGGGGAAGTATATGAATTAATAAGAATTAAGACCGCTTCGCTTTTAGAATCAAGAACATAGACTGAAGTCGTTAAGTTTCAAAATATAGGCTTGAGATTTAAAAAAGAAAAGTCATTTTCACAACGAACATCACTAGGTCTTACTAAAAATGTCTTTGTGAAATAAAATGGATTTTAATCGGACCTCAATGAATAAGGTTATTGGTTTCTTTATAATTCAAAATCTTTACTGCGATGGTATGAAATTAAGGAGAGCTTAGAGAAATTAATTCTTTAAGCGCTTATTTTATTCTTCATTTGCATTTGATAAAGATCAAAGTTTTTCGCCCAGAAATCCTTTTCAACTTTTTCTAATTCAAATCCCATTTTTCCGTAAAATTTGTGGACAAGTTGCGATGTTCTGACCATTATGAATTCAATACTTGGGTTGGCATTTAAAAGATTAATCCGGTATTGAATTAATTCTTTTCCGATGCCATTCCCTTGTGATTTTGGATTAATCATATCCCACGAAATTCGGGCTAGTTTTTCTTCTGGAAAGTAGTTGATTCCACCAGCTCCGATAATTTCAGAGTTTTGTTCATAAACGAAATAATCCTCCACCTCATTTTCCAAATATTTTTCAAAATCGCTTTCCTCTGAAGGATCGAAATATTCGGGCGTATTCTTCCTTAACAATTCAATTACTTTTGATTTATCTTTATTTGTATATGCTCTAATCATTATTTTTTATTAATGACGTATCTCAAATTCGAATCAATTCTGATGTTTTAATTTTAACAGATCAATACTTTTCTTGGAGTTGTTTGGTATGATGTTCCGCATGATAAGCCGTCCACATCAAAATTTCACGAATAGGCATTTTTCCCATAACTGGATGCGGAAGAACCAAGGTGTCCAAATTTCTGTCA
>NZ_JBDSLS010000266.1:0-7113 GCF_039916245.1 Gelidibacter sp. | reverse complement strand
AGTAAATCTACAAAAATTTGAAAGGAATTCACAACACTTGTCTATCCTTTGAAGAACCTGATCTTGTTGTAATTCTACTGAGTAAATCTACAAAAATTTGAAAGGAATTCACAACCCACCGAATCGTCCCTTAACCCTTGGACCAGTTGTAATTCTACTGAGTAAATCTACAAAAATTTGAAAGGAATTCACAACTGAACGCTTCCCAGACTTACCCAATCAACGTTGTAATTCTACTGAGTAAATCTACAAAAATTTGAAAGGAATTCAAAAGCAGTTCAATCAGCATTGCACCTTTAGCTTTGTTGAAAACACCAACAATGGCATAAATATCCTTTCAACTGGCTTGTTATAATCATTCCAAAAACTCATCTCAGGGTACTAAACCCTGAGAGAGAGATGGCTAAATTGCATTTGATGTGAAATTGTTGGTAAACAACAACAATGGCATTATTAATTTGTGGCTAAAATCATGGAGAAATATCCTCCAGGAATGTCGAAATAAGAAAATTCAACAGAAAAAATCAAAGCATCAATCCTCAAGATTGATGTTTTTTTTATAGTTAAAATAGCCAACAAAAGCAGTGCTCTTTTCAAATACTTTATCTTTACCCCTCTTAATTCAGAAAGTAATGCACGCAGGTCAATCCATCAGAACCTATTTCACTCAAAATCCAAAAAACGATATTCTCGCTGGTATAACCGTATCACTAGCCATGGTTCCAGAAGTGGTCGCCTTCGCTTTTGTGGCGCAAATTGACCCTTTAGTGGCATTGTCAGGGGCCTTCATCGTTGGTTTAATTGCTGGAATTTTCGGTGGCCGCCCTGGATTAGTCACAGGTGCTGCCGGTGCCGTAGCCGTTATTTTTGTGAATCTTATTTCAGAAGGACATTCCAAAGGCCTATTGTTCGACACACCTGTTGACAATATGGGTTACTTTTATTTATTGGCGGCGGTTATATTAATGGGATTAATTCAAATGGGCGCTGGTGTTTTAAAACTTGGCCGGTTTGTGCGTTTGATTCCGCATTCTGTGATGATGGGTTTTGTCAACGGATTGGCCATTGTTATTTTTCTGGCGCAAGTCCGCATGTTTTCTCATAAAGAATTGGAAATAGGTGCTGATGGCTTAAAAAAATATATAAACGTTCCGATGCAGGGATCTGAGTTATATACCATGCTTGGCCTCGTAGGACTTACGATGGCCATCATTTGGTTGCTTCCCAAACTAACTACTAAAATCCCTGCAGCCTTAACCGCAATTCTCATTACCACCGGAGTCGTTGTTTTTAGTGGTCTCGATGTAAGCACCGTTGGTTCGTATATTATAGAAGGTGGTGGCGAAGGGCTGAAAGGCGAATTCCCTACCCCAAACATGGGACTTTGGCAAAACTTACCGTTCAATTTTGATACGCTCAAATTTATTCTGCCTTATGCCTTTTTAGCGGCATCCGTAGGCCTTATTGAATCTTTATTGACCATGAATTTGGTGGACGAACTCACAGATACGCTAGGCGACGGGAATAGAGAATGTGTAGCCCAAGGGGCTGGAAATATTTTAAGCGGCTTATTTGGCGGTACTGGAGGATGTGGTATGATCGGTCAAACTGTAATTAATCTTAATGCGGGTGGTAGAGGGCGATTATCAGGCATTATGATGGCATTATCTTTATTGACCTTTATTTTATTTACAGATAAATATATCGAACAAGTGCCCATTGCTGCTTTAATAGGCGTGATGTTTATGATGGTTCTTCAAACATTTGCTTGGTCAAGTTTCAGGATTATGAGAAAAATCCCTGTTCCAGATGCGGTCGTGCTGGTCACGGTGTCTGCCGTAACTGTCATATTTGATCTTGCCATTGCTGTATTTATTGGTGTTATTTTGTCTGCGCTTGTATTTGCATGGAAAAATGCGATAATGATTAGAGCACGTAAACGCATCAAAGAAGACGGCACAAAAATTTATGAAATATGGGGCCCGTTATTTTTTGGTTCCATTCAAAATTTCAATGAAAAGTTTGACATTAATGAAGATCCTCAAAACATCGAAATAGATTTTGTAGAATCACGTGTGAGTGATCACTCAGCTATTGAAGCTATTTTTAATTTGGTCAATAAATATGAAGCTGAAGGAAAATCCATTAAGCTGAAACATCTTAATGAAGACTCCAAAACCTTACTCTATAAAGCACATCCTAAGTTTAAAGATGTAATTATTGAAACTGTTGATGACCCACGCTATTATTTAGCTGAAGACCCTGAGAAGTTCACAAAACCACTGTCAGAATATCGTTTATAAAACAAAAACGACTCTTTACAGAGTCGTTTTTGTTTTGAATTTAATTATTCATTATCTTTTGTTTTCTTCTTGATCTTGACATCGCCATCACTATCGGTCTTGATTTTCACCTTTTTATCGTCAGTTTCCATTTTTATCTTATCACCATCTCTTTTCACTTTGACTTCGGCACCTTGATCATTCATCTCCTTGATAACTTTTTCTTTTTCTGTTTGCTCTCTACATGATGTAAAAGACAGAGATAAGAAAAGAGCCATAATCGTCATAAAAATTACTTTTTTCATAATACTGAGTTTTAATGTTCACTGTAAAACTACTAAGTATCAAGACGTAACTTTAACTCTAATCAGTAATTGAGTAACTCATTTATTTTCAATTTTACCTTCTCCGTTGAGGGAATCATCGTTTCCTCTAATATGGAATTCAGCGGAATCGCAGGCATATTCTCACTACCAATAGTCATTACGGGCGCATCTAAAAACCTAAAACATTCCTCTTGAATTTTACCTGCCAACGCTCTAGCAAAAGAATTATTGGAAGGTTCTTCCGTGACGACCAGACATTTTCCTGTTTTTTTGACCGATTTCATAATGGTATCCTCATCTAAAGGAAATAAGGTCCGCAAATCTATGATTTCGACTTGGTTTCGCAGACCCATTTCGCCTGAAGCATTATACGCCCAATGGACGCCCATGCCATAAGTGACAATGGTTAAGGTTTCGACATTTTCTTGCTTCCAGATTTCTTGTAAAACCCAAGCCTTTCCAAATGGCAATACGTAATCTTCTGCCGGCTCAACCGAAGTCGCCCCTTTAGTTCCTGGCACTTTACTCCAATACAAACCTTTATGCTCCAAAATAATCACAGGATTTGGATCGTAATACGCCGCTTTCATCAAGCCTTTTAAATCAGCACCATTACTTGGATAGGCGATTTTTATCCCTCTGATGTTCGTTACAATACTTTCCACTGAAGACGAATGGTAAGGGCCACCACTGCCATAAGCACCAATCGGCACCCGAAGAATCATGCTTACTGGCCATTTTCCGTTGGATAAATAACAGCTCCTACTGACTTCCGTAAATAATTGATTCAGTCCTGGCCAAATATAATCGGCAAACTGAACCTCAACGATTGGCTTTAATCCAACCGCGCTCATACCTACCGTCGAGCCCACGATAAAGGCTTCTTGAATGGGCGTATTGAACACGCGATCATCCCCAAACTTTTGAGCCAAGGTTGCTGCTTCCCTAAATACGCCTCCTAGCCTTGCACCCACATCCTGTCCGTATAACAAACATTCTTTGTGTTTGGCCATTAATTCTTCTACGGCAAATAAGGCACAATCTACCATTACGACTTTCTCGGCACCTTTTGGGGTGCGTTCGCCTTTTTCTTCCGTGATTGGTGTGGGCGCAAAATCGTGCGTGAATAGATCCTGTGGTTTGGGGTCTTCGGCTTGCAGAGACAGATGATAATCTGTCTCTACGGTTGCTCTGCATTCCTTTTCTATGGATTCGATTTCTTCCACAGAAAATCCATGATCCAACATCTGTTGTTTCAATACTGGATAAGGATCCCGTGATCGTGCTTCTTCCAAATCATCACGATACCATTCCATTCGTACGCCAGAGGTATGATGATTTAACAAAGGTACTTTTGCATGAATCAAAAATGGTCGGCGTTCTTTACGAATGGTGGCAATGACTTTTTCAACGGCCTCATAGCTTTCTATAAAATTGGCACCATCAATTGTGATAGCTTCCAAGCCTTTGAATCCTTTAGCATATTCAAAAGCATCTTGTGCTCTAATCTCTTCAGCATTGGCCGAAATATCCCAACCATTATCTTGCACCAAATACAAAATGGGCAACTTTTTCAAGACGGCCATCTGAAAAGCTTCTGCGACTTCTCCTTCAGTAACCGAGGCATCGCCTAAAGAACACACTACAATGGGTGCATTACCGCGAAGGCGGGAATCTCGTGAATGAACAGACGCATCGTAATCGATTTCAAAATTTTCTTTTGCGGTGTTTACCTCTTCAAAGAAAGTTTCACTCTCACGATATTTAAAACCCAATGCAACACCCGTCGCAGGAATCGCTTGCATCCCAGTCGCCGACGATTGGTGCGGAATTTTTGGCTTGTCGATATCTCTCAAACTCGGATGCGCATAATAAGTACGCCCGCCAGAAAACGGGTCGTCTTTTTTAGCTAATAATTGCAACATCAAATCGTAAGGTTTTAATCCAAAGGCTAATAACATCGCATCATCTCTATAATATGGAAACGCATAATCCTGTGGCAATAACTGCATTCCGAGTGCAATCTGAATCGACTCATGACCTCTTGAAGTGGCGTGCACGTATTTGGACACTTGCTTAAAATTGGCTTCGTACAACTCGGCCATGGCTTTGGCGGTACAAAGGTTTGCGAATGCTTTATGTAAAATTTCTTTGGTTATATTACTCATGATTTATTTTTTGGGCGTTCGGGCGGGCTTTCCGTTACAAGTCCTCGCTTCGCTGTGGGCTTTTCACTGCAATCCCTAACGCAGCGTTATCAAGAATTCCTATTTTTAAAAATGAAATTGGATTCGTAATCCCTAACGTAAATGGGATTCAGACCTGACAGATTTTCCTCCTTAGCTGAAACTTCGGCGGACAAGTAGAAACCTGTCAGGTCTTATCATCATTATATGTTTCTACTAATATCAAACTGTTCAAAATAATCGGCAACCCGACGCACAAAACTTCCACCTAAAAATCCATCCACAACACGATGGTCAAAAGAAAGTGACAGATACATCATGCTTCGAATCGCAATTTCATCGCCTTTGTCGGTTTCAATGACTTCGGGGCGTTTTTTAATAATTCCTAAGGCCAAAATGGCCACTTCGGGTTGATTGATAATGGGCGTTCCCATGACACTTCCAAAAGTTCCTACGTTTGATATTGTAAAGGTGCTGCCTTTAATGTCGTCGCCTCCTAATCTATTTTCTCTTGCTTTTGCTGCTAATTCATTGACATTTTCGGCTAAAGCTTTTAAATCTTTGGTGTCTGCGTTTTTTACCACTGGAACTATTAAGTTTCCACTCGGCAAAGCGGTGGCCATTCCGATATTGATATCCTCTTTTACGATGATGTTATTACCATCCACAGAGGCATTGATATTTGGAAAATCCTTGACTGCTTTGGCGACTGCTTCCACAAATAATGGTGTAAACGTTAAACGTTCCCCATATTTTTCTTGAAATGCATCTTTATTGGCATTTCGCCAATTGACCATATTGGTCATATCGGCCTCCACATACGCCGTAACATGTGGCGAGGTATGTTTAGAATACACCATGTGATCGGCAATCATTTGGCGCATGCGGTCCATTTCAATGATTTTACCTTTGCCTTTATCGAAACTCAGTTGTGGAATTCGATAGGCTGTTGAGTCTTGAATTATAGGTTGCGCAAATTTGTACGGTCGTCCGTCTTCAATATAACTAAATAGATCGCTTTTACGGAGTCTGCCTTCGTTTCCTGTGGCAGGGATTCGTGCTAATTCTTCAAAACTGATGTGCTGTTCTTTGGCAATGGCAATGATTAATGGCGAGAAGAAAGTATTTGAAGTTGAAAATGAACTCGAAGTTGAAACTGAAGCTGTTGACTTTGGTTTGGAAACATTCTTTTTCTCTTGATGTGATTTCTCACTAGCGTTCGAAATGACAACTTCCTTTTTTGGAGACGTCGCCTCTTCAGAAACTTCCAAGATAGCCATCACTTGTCCAACGGGAACAACATCTTTAGCTTTGCACATGGTTTTTACCAACTTTCCAGATACTGGCGCTGGGACTTCATTATCGACCTTATCAGTTCCTACTTCCAAAATGATGTCGCCTTCTTCAAACGAATCGCCTTCGTTGATGAGCCAGTTGATGATGGTTCCTTCGGTTATTGATTCGCCCATTTTGGGCATTTTTAATTCCCACGAAAGTGGGAATCTCTCTTCTTTACTCATTTTCTTTATTTTTGAACCTGAAAGTTTTAAAATATCAGTGCTTATGAAACTTTTATGAATATGATGACTTTTGCGTTAAGGATTACTCGTTCACTATTATTTTAATAAGAAGTGCTCGTGAATGCTTCGCATTTGCAGCGACATCCTTTTTTGTTTTTCACAAAAAAGATATAGCGGAAAGCCTGACCCTTTAGGGTAACGCCCAACTACTTCAACTTATGTTCTTTATCCTTTTCTTGTATGTAATGCGTCGTACACTCATAATTCAGCATTTAATCACGAGATTCCTGCTTGCGCAGGAAGTAATCCCTCAAAGTATCATAAACGCCTTCCTGCATTTTCATATGCTCAGGCACTTCCCTCAACGGCTCCACTTCCCTTAAACTTTCATGACAATCGGCAGGTAATTGCTGATAAAGCTGGGTGCCTTTGGTTTTCCATGCGATCATCTCATCACTGACTTCTTTAATCACTTTTGCCGGATTGCCAACGACCAAACTTCGATTTGGAATAATGGTTTCGGCTTTGACAAATGACATAGCTCCGACGATGCTTTCATCGCCAATTTCGGCATCATCCATGATGACGGAATTCATTCCAATCAAACAATTTCTACCTAAATTAGCACCATGAATAATCGCGCCATGCCCAACATGGGCACCTTCTTTTAGAGTAATCGATTTCCCAGGAAACATGTGCACCGTACAGTTTTCCTGAACGTTGACGCCATCTTCTAAAATAATCTGTCCCCAATCGCCACGAATCGCCGCTCCAGGGCCTATATAACAGTTTTTACCGA
>NZ_JBDSLS010000265.1:0-4732 GCF_039916245.1 Gelidibacter sp. | reverse complement strand
CGATACCTTCTACATTATCAGTTACGAATACTTGATTTTGGTACAATTGAATTTTATCCTTTTGGATATTCAAATCGCCCGACATTTTTGGGAAATATAAAATTCCAGTCAGGTTGAAAGGGTAATCAACATTCAAATGAATGTGGAATAATGGCTCTTCAAACTGCATTGGATACAATTCTCGGTAAAACGAGTTGTAATCCTTATCTTCTAATTCATTTGGTTGTTTGGTCCATGCTGGATTAGGATTGTTGATGATGTTGTCAACCGTAATTTTCTTTGGTGGAGCAGTTTTTTCTTTGCCGTCTTTATCTTTTGTAATCTCAGGTTTGTGGTCTGGATCATTGACTTCCTTAGTTCCAAATTTAATTGGAATAGGCATGAACTTGTTGTATTTGGTCAAGAGTTCACGGATCCTTGATTCTTCTAAAAACTCTAAGGAATCTTCAGCAATGTGAAGTACGATTTCTGTACCACGATCGGTTTTGGCATCTGGTTCTAAAGTGAATTCTGGCGAGCCATCACAAGTCCAACGTGCACCTTCGGTTCCTTCTTTATAAGATTTGGTAATGATTTCGACTTTTTCAGCCACCATAAAAGCGGAGTAGAAGACTAAACCAAAATGTCCGATGATTCCTGAATCTTTTCCAGCATCTTTATATTTGTCCAAGAATTCTTCAGCGCCTGAGAAAGCGATTTGGTTGATGTATTTTTCAACTTCTTCAGCCGTCATTCCAAGTCCTTGATCAATGATATGAAGTTTTTTACCTTCCTTATCAATTTTAACTTCAATTATTGGGTTGCCATATTCCACAGTGGCTTCGCCAATATTGGTAAGATGCTTTAGTTTTAAAGTGGCGTCTGTAGCGTTACTCACTAACTCACGTAAAAAGATTTCGTGGTCACTGTATAAGAACTTCTTAATTAATGGAAAAATATTTTCCACCGATACATTAATGCTTCCTTTTGTCATAATTTATAAATTTTGTTCTTCCCTCGAAGGCGGGAATCTTATTGTGTTAAACTTAAATTTCTAATACATCCTAATAGTCAACAAAAATGCCAAGTGTAGCATTGTGACAAGATGGCATAAAAAAAGCCATTCTGTGGTAGAATGGCTTTTTCAAAATTCGGATAAAAAATTTATTTTTTAAGCGTCTCTTTTGTTTGAATAGGAGCGTCTTTCTTTTTGTTCTTTACGTAGGTTTCCAGCCATTGGTCTTGTTCCCAAAGCATGTGCATAATGGATTCCTTAGCGGCATAACCATGGCTTTCTTTCGGCAACATCACCAATCTTACTGGTGCACCCAAACCTTTTAAGGCATTGAAATAACGCTCACTTTGCATTGGATAGGTGCCTGAATTGTTATCGGCTTCACCATGGATCAGCAATAAAGGTGTTTTCATGGTGTGCGCATTTTGAAAAGGCGACATGGTGTTGTACACTTCTGGAGCTTCCCAATAGTTACGCTCTTCACTTTGAAATCCGAAAGGCGTCAAGGTTCTGTTATAGGCGCCACTTCGTGCAATCCCTGCAGCAAATAAATTGGAATGAGATAATAAGTTGGCGGTCATAAACGCACCGTAGGAATGTCCACCAACAGCTACACGGTCGCTGTCAATATAACCCATCGCATCAACTGCATCAATAGCTGCTTTGGCGTTACCTACCAATTGCTTGATAAAGCTATCGTTAGGTTGGTCATCGCCTTCACCCACAATCGGGAATGCTGCAGCATCCAACACCACATAACCTCTGGTCACCCAATATACCGGCGAACCATAAGAAGGATAGGTAAATTCGTTAGAGTTGGATGTGCTTTGAGCGGCACTGTTTTTGTCTTTATATTCACGAGGATAAGCCCACATGATCATCGGGTATTTTTCACCTTTTTTATAATCGGTTGGCAGATATAAGATGCCTGTAAGTGGCAATCCATCATCACGTTTATAGCTGATCACTTCTTTATGCACATCTTGTAAGCTTTTGAATGGATTTTCAAACTGCGTTAACGGCTGAAGTGCGATGCGCTTTTTAATGTTTCTGATATAATAGTTTGGGTATTCATTTTTCGACTCCAACTGAACTATAAATTCTCCTGCCTTAGCATTTAATGCAGACGTAATGTTCTCAACTCTATCCGTTTCCTTAGAATGGTATAAACGGACTGTTTTTTGAGACTTCAGATTCATTTCGTCTATAAACGGAAACTTGCCTTCAGCACTGTAACCATCGCCAATGAGATAAACTTTCCCATCATTAAGGTCTAATACTGATTCATCAAAGTCGTTCAAGGTGCTTACAAAGCTTCCTGGATCGCTATAAACATCTTGATAATTTCTGTCAGAAAGTACTTTAGGTGCTTTACTTGCGTTGGAAGGATCAAACAGATAGGTTCTTGTATTTCTGCTATTCCACCATCTGTCAAAAGCAATTGCGGTATTTTCGTTACCCCAACGGATTCCAGCAAAACGATCCTTAGTTTTTAAAATGGATTGTTTTTTAGCCGTAAATGGTGCTTTTTGTTGAAATACTTCATCTCTGAACGGAACGTCCTGGGCAGGGTCACCACCGTCTAAAGCTTCCGTCCACACCAAAGTTGCCGGATGATCGTTACGCCAGTTCAAACCACGCATTCCTGTACGTTCAGCCATAAAGCCTTGAGGTAAGTCTTCAATAAGTGGAACTTCCAATACTTTTTTGATCAATGTACCATTCGCATCATAAATAGTAGTGGTCGATGGGAATCTGGTATAAGGTACTAAATAAGAAAACGGTTTGTTGATGGTAGTGATCATCACATATTTGCCATCAGGAGAGAAGTTTAGATTTTGATAGATGTCTGTCGATTTCCAATTGCTCGCAATCCCGTTAAGATCTACTTTTTGAATGTCAGACAACGCTAATTGCTCAAAATTATATTCGTCATTAGGGTTGGCCAATAAATCTTGGTAGGTTCTGTTTTGTGCTTTTACGCCAGCTTCGCTCACCGATATTGTTGGGCCCGCAGGCACGGCTTCTTTTGGATCGATCAATTGTTTTTTTGAAGCCGGAAGCGTTTGCACCAACAAGTATTTGCTGTCTTTTGACCACGTGTAAGGTCGGCCCATATTAGCATTAAGATTGTCGTTAGTCAGTTTTTTTGCTTGACCAGTCTTGACATCTATATACCATAGTTCGACTCCTTTTGAAGTGGTATTGGTAAAGGCAGCGTATTGTTGGTTTGGAGACCAGGATAAATAGGCAAAACGACCGTTTTCTGGCATTCCTGCAATGTTTTGAGGATCGCCTTCGCGGCCATTTCTGATCTTAAAGTCGGTGTAATAAGTCGTTCTGCTGCCAATATTCGTTACCTGATTTATTCTCAGACCGCCGAGACGCAATTCAGTTTCTGAAAGTTCGTCGATGCTTTTATAATTGCTTCTATAAAGAAAAATAATGTTTTCACCTTGACGATCCATACTGATGCGTGGGGCCAAGGGCGCTTCTGCTAGATTAAGGATACTTTGATCCGGTTTTTGATAGGATAAATTGACTTGTCCATAGCTAAATATGGACAGCATCAAGAATAAACTCAATAATAATGCTCTCATAATAGATTTTAAATTAGTTAAAGCGCTAAAAATACTTAAAACCCTAGAAGGCATTCTCAATTAAATGTTAAAAAGCGGCGAATTACCCCAGCTTAAGTATTTAAAATCGGTATTTTTATGAATACTGTGGATATTGTTTAAATTGCGAAACAAATTAATACTAAACAAATTGACTTATGTATAACTCCAAAATAATTGGTTTAGGGCATTACGTTCCTGATAATGTGGTTACTAATGATGATTTATCTAAGATAATCGACACCAATGACGAGTGGATCCAAGAACGTACCGGTATCAAAGAGCGCCGTTGGGCAAAGCCAGAAGATAAGGAGACCACCTTTACCATGGGGTTAACAGCTGCTAAAAGGGCGATTGCACATTCAGGCTTAGATAAGGATGAGATTGATTTTATCATTTTTGCGACGTTGAGTCCAGACTATTATTTTCCTGGCCCAGGCGTTCAAATCCAAGAAGCTTTGGATATTGGGACGATTGGCGCTTTAGATGTACGTAATCAGTGTTCAGGATTTGTGTATGCGGTTTCTGTGGCAGATCAGTTTATAAAAACGGGGATGTATAAAAACATCTTGGTCATTGGTTCCGAATTGCAATCGCACGGAATTGATAAAACCACGAGAGGTCGAAATATTTCCGTCATTTTCGGCGATGGTGCAGGAGCAGCGGTGTTGACACGTGAAGAAGACAATACCAAAGGGATATTGTCGACGCATCTACATTCTGAAGGAAAACATGCTTTGGAATTGGCCACGGAAGCTCCAGGAATGGGCACACGTTGGGTAACCGATATTATTGAAGAAAATAACCCTGACGATTTAAGCTACTTCCCCTATATGAATGGCCAATTTGTATTTAAACATGCTGTGGTGAGATTCAGTGAAGTGATCATTGAGGGCTTGGTAAAAAACAATCTGAAGAAGGAATCGATTGACCTCCTTATTCCACATCAGGCTAATTTGAGGATTTCACAATTCATTCAGAAAAAATTCGATTTAACTGATGATCAAGTGTTCAACAATATCCAAAAATATGGCAACACTACAGCGGCATCCATTCCTATTGCCCTTTCAGAAGCGTGGGAAGAAGGTAGAATAAAAGATGGCGATTTGGTGGTATTGGC
>NZ_JBDSLS010000264.1:0-2958 GCF_039916245.1 Gelidibacter sp. | reverse complement strand
TAGTCTAAAATTTAAGTCCAGCTGTGTTAGGATGTGAGATTAGTGTTAATAGCGTGTGGGAAAAGAATTAAGACCGCTTCGCTGTTAGAATCAAGAACCAAGACTTGATTAGTAATAATGTAGAGCCTTTGGTCAAATGATTTTAATATCATTCCTTATAAGATTTCACTTAATAATCACAAGTAAAAGTTTTTATAATCTTCTATGCTCGTGACATAGAGCAAGTGTAAAAAGTCAGATAACTTCTAGTGAGATTTGAAAAAACAATAAGATTAAACAGAATTGTAAAATTTAAATTTTTTATAAAACCATAAAATCGAAATATAATGAATTTGCCAAGGCAGGTAATCAAAAGGCGCGAGCCGGCTGCGAGTTGAGCAAGGGTGGTGGCTGCATAGGCCCGAAGGATGAGGGCGGCAGACGCCTACGGTTTACCGCAGGGCTGGCGCGATTTTTTGCTTCGGTGTGGCAAAGGCAAGGGTAGCGATTGCATGAAACGCAACGTTGACAGAGCCGAAATGGAGCAATACAGTTGGTAAAACACCTATTGTAGACCTGGCAATTTTCATGACCTATTATGGGTGCTTTGTTGAGGTTTACGAATAGTATTGCGGAATGAATAAACGTTGTGACGTGGAGTGGAATAAATGAGCTACGCTTGCGCGGGTTGCCGAAGTGGCTGAATGAAGGCATGAGGCACGAAGGCCTGAACCGAAGCTACTGGAGGCAAATGTGAAATTGCAAAAATCGTGACAGCCCGATCAGCCCGAAGCGACCCGCAGGCTCGCATAACATGAAGCAGCGGTTGTGCCCTTTAAAAATGTCGCCTGCTTTTGCAGGCACCTTATTGGGTACCTGCTTTTCGCAGGTAGGGCACAAAAGTAGCTGCGGGTGAGGAAGGAGAGAATGTGTGAAATAAAACAAATAAATAGTGCCAACGAGGACGTGTCGCCGCAGTGGCACTATTTATGGTGTGTGCAAGGCTTGATTGAGCGTGCATTTAAGAAGTTAGAGATTGCTTCGCGTTGCACGCAATGACGTGGGAAGGACCAAGTGCCTTGCACAGATGTTTTATGGAACAAAATAGAACGACTGACGAACTCCTTATTACCTGCCCCTATCTTAAAATGGAATAATTTAGGTTTCAAGGTGTTTTAAATCGTAGATGAGGATAGCAGTTGAAGACGGAGATTAGCTCCGCTGAATCTTCGATTTCCTGCCTGCGCAGGGACTAGATGGAACGACTGAGGAACTCCTTATTACCTGCCCTTAAAAATTAGTGATACAGTTTGATGTCATTCGCGATAAAAAAATTATCATCTTGAAAAGGAATTAAGACCGCTTCGCTGTTAGAACCAATAACTAAGACAAAACCGTAAATGGCTAAAAACTGGGTCTTATGATTAATAATCACCTGATATCGATGGGATCTACAAAACGCTAAAAAACTTATATCAGCCTGTATCGTTCAAAGGACGTCGAAACTTTAATCGGAAAATAATGGATTAAAATGGCTCAGTAAATTCAACATGAAAAACAGTTACTTAGCATGAAAACGAGTTATTATTCTTTAGAAAACATGAAAAATGATTACCGACCCATGGGTCTAGATTTGCCTCTTATTTTCGATTTAATTCATAATTAGTGCTTCTTCCTCCAGCCGTTTCCCTTTGCAAAATCTCTTTTTCTATCAGATCATTGATGTCACGTATGGCGGTGTCTTTGGAACACTTGGCGATCTTAGCCCATTTGGAGGACGTCAATTTTCCATCGAAGCCATCAAGAACTTTATTTAATAATTTTTTCTGACGTTCATTTATTAAAGTTTCAGAATGTTTATTCCAAAAATCTGCTTTCACTAAAACAGTGTTCAATAGGGTATCTGTTGTTGTCAATGCATTTATTAAGCAATTCAAAAACCATTGGATCCATTCCGTAATATCCAGACTTCCTTTTTGGGTGGTTTCCAACATATGGTAGTACTGCTTTCTTTCAGACCTGATTTGGGCAGACATACTATAAAACCTTTGGGAACTTTTATCAGATTGCGCCAATAGCATATCGGTAATGGCACGTGTTATCCGTCCATTGCCATCGTCAAATGGGTGGATGGTCACGAACCATAAATGGGCTATTGCCGCTTTTATGACTAAATCGGTTTTTTTATTGGTATTAAACCAATTTAAAAATTCCTGCATTTCATGCTCCACCAAAGGCGCTTCTGGTGCTTGAAAATGTACTTTTTCTTTCCCCATAGCACCCGACACCACCTGCATAGGTCCAGTATAATCTTTTCTCCAGTCAGCCACCGTTATTTTGTGCATGCCACTTCGAGCGGTTGGAAATAGCGCTGCGTGCCAATCAAAAAGGCGTTCGGCAGTTAAGGGTTGAAAACAATTTTGAGTGGCATCTAACATCATTTCGACAACGCCATCAACGTTCCTGTCAGCATCTACTGAAGTTGCCAATTCCATACCCAACCTTCTGGCGATTGAGGAACGTACTTGGTCAGGGTTTAAAAATTCCCCTTCAATTTCAGAGGATTTTAAAACATCGAGCGTTAAGGTATCCAGAAGCGCTTCGTTTCTCAACTCAAAGCCCAAGGATTCCATTTTACCTAAAAGCCTGCCTTGTAAATTTCGCGCTTCGCTCAATAGCATGAGGAAGGCATCACTGTTCCAAGTGAAGTGTGGCCAATGGTCATTTTGGTATATGTAGGCTTTCATTCGTTGCATATTTTACAACGAAAGTACGCTTTATTCGTTGCACAGCAAAGTATTCGTCGCTGTTTATGCGACGATTAGAACATTTATTCGTTGCATGCTTATAATTTATCCTCCTTCCTTGGTTTCTGCGGGGTACTCTACACTTATCATTTGGAAAGATTGCTTCGCTTTGCTCGCAATGACATGGAAAGTATGAGGTGTCGCCGCAGTGGCACTATTTATGGTGTGTGCA
>NZ_JBDSLS010000263.1:0-8521 GCF_039916245.1 Gelidibacter sp. | reverse complement strand
TAGTTTCCTGTACCAGCAGAGTCGACTTCAAATTTATCAGCAGGCAATTTAGATTCAAGAATGCCGTGTGCCAATGGGGATCGGCAGATATTCCCCAAACAAACCATTAATATTCTTGTCATGATGTATTTTTATTTTTGTGTTGTTGACTAATAGCTGCATTAGCTTGAAGCTAGAAGCATGAAGATCGAAGCGAGGTTCTTCGGTGTCAAAGTTTGATGTTCAAAATCCATTAAATTGGTTGGACATTTGAAAGCTATTAATAATCTATCACTTTTGAAGCTAACTTCAGAAGTGATAGATTATCAATGGTATAATTAAAGGGCTAATTTTTTGGAGATATCCTCAACATACTTTCTGAACTGTTTGTCAGTAGAGGAGAGGTTGTCAACTGTTTTACAAGCATGAAGAACGGTGGCGTGATCGCGTTTCCCAATTTGAGAGCCGATGCTCGCTAAGGATGCTTTAGTGTACTTTTTGGCGAAAAACATCGCTAATTGTCTTGCTTGTACAATATGCCTTTTTCTTGTTTTTGATTGTAAGGTATCCACATCCATTTGGAAGTAGTCGGAAACTACCTTTTGGATATAGTCGATCGAAACTTCACGTTTAGTATTTTTGACAAACTTTTCAACAATTTCTTTAGCAAGGCTAATGGTGATTTCTTTTTTGTTGAAAGAGGATTGAGCGATTAAGGAAATAATCGCGCCTTCAAGTTCTCTAACGTTCGTTTTGATGTATTTAGCAACATACTCAATAATATCATCTGGCATTTCAACACCATCACGATATAATTTGTTCTTTAAAATTGAGACCCGTGTTTCAAAATCTGGACTTTGCAGCTCTGCAGAAAGACCCCATTTAAATCGGGATAATAAACGTTGTTCAATGTCCTGCATGTCTACAGGTGCTTTGTCACTTGTTAAAATGACCTGTTTTCCGTTTTGATGTAGATGATTAAAAATATGGAAAAACACATCTTGTGTTCCTGTTTTACCAGATAAAAATTGAACGTCATCAATAATCAACACATCAATAATTTGGTAAAAATGAATGAAGTCATTTCTGTTATTCTTCTTTACCGAATCAATGTACTGTTGCGTGAATTTTTCAGCAGAAATGTAAAGAACCGTTTTTTCAGGGTATTTATCCTTAATGTCGATACCTATGGCATGTGCCAAATGGGTTTTACCAAGCCCGACCCCACCAAAAATCAATAACGGATTAAAGGATGTGCCGCCAGGTTTGTTGGCCACTGCCAATCCCGCATTTCTAGCCAAACGATTAGAGTCGCCTTCAAGGAAATTTTCAAAATTGTAATTTGGATTGAGTTGTGATTCAATTTTTACATTTCTGATTCCAGGAATGATAAATGGGTTTTTTAATTCCGGATTTTTATTCTTTAATGGAATATCAACATCTTGCGATTTTACAGGACTTCTATTTGAACTAGGAATTTTTTCAGTAAAAGGTTGTTTGTTACCATAAGTGTTTTCCATCTTAATGACATAGACCAATTTCGCGCGCTCTCCAAGTTCTTTATTTAAGGCTACTTTTAGTATTTTTACATAATGCTCCTCAAGCCATTCGTAAAAGAATTTACTTGGGACTTGGATGCTTAATGCGTTGTCAGTAAGTTTTACTGCTGTAATAGGTTCAAACCAAGTTTTGTATGCTTGGGGTTGGATGTTGTCTTTTATGAATGACAGACAATTATTCCAAACCGATTGCGCAGTTAATTCCATTTTAAAAATTAATTTTTTTGTTGTTAGTTAGATTTGCAAAAAAAAAGAGAAATTTGTGTTTTCTCTTGAATACTTTCAAGGACAAATATGTGAACAAAATTCTGAAAAAAAAAATCTAATGCTATTGAATATTCAGAATTAAATTCCCATGTTTAAAACGCGTTGAAAATACAAAAAATAAACCAAACAAAGATGTCAAAACCAATAATTACGGACGAAATTGAACTTAGAGTGAGATATGCTGAAACCGACCAAATGGGGATTGTGTATTACGGAAATTATGCCCAATATTTTGAAGTTGGCAGAGTGGAATGGTTGCGGAAATTTGGAATATCTTATAAAAGTATGGAGGAACAAGGGGTTTTGCTTCCGGTGGTTAGTTTGAATGTAAAGTTCAAAAAATCAGCGCGTTATGATGATGTTGTTAAGGTGAAAACCCAGTTGGTGAAAATGCCTTCTGCGACCATCGAATTTGATTATGAAATTACAAATGAAGCGGGGGAAATTTTAACTTTAGGAAATACTGTTTTAGTATTTATGGATGTCAGTAAGAATAGGCCTACAAGGTGCCCGAAATATCTTTTAGACAAACTGCAGGATTATTCGTTCAAAAATTTTAATTCCACACCATAAATCCCCTCAAAAGTCTCCACAACATTTTTTATATTTTTTAATCGGACTGAAATGTTGATAAGACAACTCAATTCTAAAGTTTGATTGATGATTTTCAGATCTTTTTCTTTGATGACACGCATGACTTTATTCATGTCCTTGTACTCAAACTTGAGTTGTATTTCTTGGTTTATCGTTTTTTCGACAATTTTTGACGCCTCTAATGCCATTTGCGCGGCAGTTTTGTAAGCGTTAATAAGTCCGCCAACCCCTAATTTTACACCGCCAAAATAGCGGACGATTACAATTAATATGTTGGTTACTTCAAAGGATTGAATTTGTCCGTAAATAGGCATTCCTGCACTATTGTTTGGCTCGCCATCGTCGTTGACTCTAAATTGGTATTGATTTTCCTGGATGCCTAATTGATAGGCGTAACACCAATGCCTTGCAGAATGGTGTTGTTTTCTTAAGGCTTCAATATGGATTTTGGCTTCATCTTCTGTTTTGACTGGGAATGTATAACCAAAAAACTTGCTGTTTTTGTCTTTAAATAAAACTTCAGCAGACGGTTTTGTTATGGTTTTGTAAGTGTCTTTTTCTGTCATATCAGGCAAAAGTTACAAAATGTATGAATAACGAATTAGTGAAGCTGAAATGAGATAGGTCAAAACAAATCACTTTTGGTTGAGAACAAAGACGTCACATCATCAATTTCTGGGTTGATATGCCACGTGTGAATACCTAAACTTGAAGCCGTAATAATGTTTTCTTCAGTATCATCAATGAATAAGGATTCCTCAGCTTTTATATTGTTTTCATTTAAAACGAATTCATAAATGTTCGCGTTCGGTTTTCTTAATTGGATTTCATGAGAGAGATAGAAGGCATCAAAATTCGCTTTAAATTCGTCATAGAAATCGACGTTTTCTTTGATCCAATTGATATGGAGCTCGTTGGTGTTACTCAATAAAATGAGTTTATACTTATGCTCTTCAGACAATTTTTGTAAATACTCTAATCTGTGATTTGGGAAGTCTTTTAAAATACTATTCCATGATTCTAAAAGCAAATCTTCATTAAGGTGTGGGAAGTTGTCCAGATAAAACTCTAGAAATTCTTCGGTATCAATAAGTCCTTGTTCATAAAGGGCATTAATCGCATGGATTTCATCAGAAAGTGCATCAATTTCGAATAATTTAAGGGCATTGTCCATCGCGCCCTTTTTATCGAGATTAATAAATACATCTCCAAAATCAAATATTAAATTTTTAATCATTCGTATATATTCTTAAAATGTCATCAATAATTTTTTCATCTGAAATCAAAGTCCCAGATATACGTGGGGCTTTCGTTCCGTCGTTGAAAGTTGTGGTTCCCGTAAAAATGCGGGCTTCATCCCAAAGATTTTCATCTATAAAAGTATGAAGGGTTTGACGTCCGCCTTCAATAATGATGGAGTTGATATCGTTGTTATAAAGAATTGTGCAAATTTGCTGAGCAATGTTTTGCTTTAAGCTCCAATCTAGAAACTCCGTTTTATGGTGCTTAGTGCTTCGAGACTCAACTTTCCCACTGATCAAAATAGTAGATGCCTTATTGTCAAAAATTTCAGCTTCGTCAGGTAAGCGCGAATTTTTATCCATAACAACGCGTATGGGGTTTTTTCCGGCCCAATCCCTTGCGGTTAAGCTCGGGTTGTCTTCAATTACCGTTTGAGTTCCCACAAGGATAGCTTGCTCTTCTGTTCGCCATTTATGCACCACTTGTCTGGAAAGCTCATTGGTAATCCAAACGGGTTTTTGTTCATTTCTTGTCTTTGGTGCAAGGAAACCATCGGCAGATTCTGCCCATTTTAAAATGATGTATGGACGTTTCTTGTTGTGCAAGGTAAAAAAGCGTTTGTGATGTGCTTTCACTTCACTCTCCAACACGCCTACAATCACTTCGCATCCTGAAGCTTTTAATATTTGAACACCTTTACCCGCAACTTTACTATGGGTGTCGATCGTTCCTATAACAACCTTCGGAATTTTAAATTTGTTGATGATGTCAGCGCAAGGCGGGGTTTTTCCGAAATGGGAGCAGGGTTCCAAGGTCACATAAAGCGTCGCCTCGTTTAATAAGGATTGGTCTTTTACGCTATGGATGGCATTGACTTCAGCATGAGCGCCTCCGTACGGACTTGTAAAGCCTTCGCCAATAATTATTTGATCATGAACAATAACACATCCAACCATCGGGTTTGGAGCTGTGGTTCCCAATCCATTTTTGGCAATTTCAATGCAGCGTTTAATATATTTTTCATGTATATTCATCCCGATAATTATCGAGACAAAAATAACATAATATCGTGAGCAAAAAAGATATCTTGATCAGAGAAATTGAAAAGGGAGATGATGTACAGGTGGCGAAGCTCATTCGTGCTGTATTGATTGAAATGGGAGTTCCTAAAGTGGGCACTGCTTATGCGGATCAATCTCTGGATATGATGACAGAAACTTATGCTAAGGAGCGTGCTGCCTATTTCGTCATTGAAGATCAAGGGGAAGTTGTTGGAGGAGCAGGAATTGCGCCCTTAGATAATTTTGAAGGTCATGTTTGTGAACTACAGAAAATGTATTTTCTACCCAAAGCCAGAGGAAAAGGTTTGGGCGCTCAAATGATGGAGGTGTGCTTACAAAAAGCCAAATCTTTTGGTTTTGAAAAATGCTATCTTGAAACTTTACCATATATGACGGATGCTGCAAAGCTTTATGCCAAATCTGGATTTGAGTATTTGGACGGTCCGTTGGGAGATACAGGACATTATTCTTGCGATGTTTGGATGATAAAAACATTATAATGCTATTAAAGACACTACGCGAAAATTTTTACACATCCTTAAAAGGAGAGTATCCAGATACTGAAATTCAATCATTTTTCAATTTGCTGGCAGAATATCTCTTGAAGATGAAACGTCTGGACGTTACTTTAAATCTCTTTGCGCCAATTTCGGGGAAGAAATTGTAGAAATTTGAAAATGCGACCAAACGGCTTAAGAATCATGAGCCCATTCAATATATTATCGGTGCCACCGAATTTTACGGATTGCCATTTAAGGTTTCAGAAAGTACACTTATACCAAGACCAGAAACCGAAGACTTAGTGCAATGGATTATTGACACAGCAAAAACAACAACAGACTCGTTATCGATTCTTGACATTGGAACTGGATCGGGGTGCATTGCGATCTCCTTAGCGGGAAATATTCCAAGCGCAAAAGTCTATGCCGTGGATGTCAGTAAAAAAGCGTTGACCATTGCTAAAATGAATTCAAAGCTGAATAAGGTTGACGTTCAGTTTTTTGAATTGGATATTTTAAACTGGAAAAATAATTATCCGGATTTAGCATTGGAAGATTTTAAATTTGACATCATTGTCTCCAATCCGCCATATGTTAGAGAACTGGAGAAAGCCCAAATGAGTGCGAATGTTTTACAACATGAACCTGGATTAGCGCTATACGTTGAGGATGATGCGCCGCTCATTTTTTATAAATCGATAACGGATTTTGCCGGTGAACATCTCAAGGATGAGGGGCACTTGTTTTTTGAAATCAACCAGTATTTAGGAGCTGAAATGCTTGATTTGTTGGATGAGGCCGATTTTTCAAATGTTCAGCTTAAAAAGGACTTCTTTGGAAATGACCGAATGGTTTCAGGAACTAAAAGATCTTAATGATCGATTTTTTAATTATTAGTTAAACGACTAATTCATGACAAGTTGGAGCATTGACTCTATGGTCTCGATATTTGATGCCATTTCCTGTCCATCATTTAAAAAATTGGGCGTATTCATTGGGAGAGCCGCCATGGCCTTAACTTGTGGCATAAGTACAGAAGAGCAATGCACTTCCTTAAATCCTGCACCTTTAAAAATTAAAATATTTTTCGGGTTGATACCAGATCCAGGTAGAATAGTGAGTTTGTCATCCGCTAGTTCTTTGAGTTGTTGAAGTATTAAAATTCCCTTTTCAGCGGAGGGCGCTTGTCCTGAAGTGAGAATGCGATCCACTTTCAGTTCCATCAATATATGTAAGGCCTCAAACGGATTTGGCGTCCAGTCAAAACCGCGATGGAACGTAAAAGCCATCGGTTTTGAAAGTTCTATGAGTTCTTTTGTGCGTTCGATGTCAATCGTATTATCTAAGTTTAAAATACCTGAAACAATGCCTTTACATCCCAATGCTTTACAAATTTGAATATCCTCTTTCATGATTTCAAAATCCTCATCAGAATAAGTGAAATTTCCACTTCTTGGCCGGATGAGCACGAAAACAGGAATCGTCAGGTTTTTTAAGGTCTGTTTTATCAAACCATAAGAAGGGGTAATGCCACCAACCGCTAATTCGGAGCACAATTCGATACGATGTGCTCCCGCATTTTGAGCGTTGATTGCGGATTGGTAATTGGAGGCGCAGATTTCTAGTGTCATAATACTTCCTTTCTTTTGGACTCCGCTCAATAAACTCCTGCAGGAATCTCTTTTTTAAAACCTTTTGTTCTTTGACTTTGAAGCTTCAGGATCGAAAGGTTTGTGTTAATTAATAATTATTTCATTTTAAATTTAAAGACCTGACAGGTTTCAAAAACCTGTCAGGTCTGGCTTTATTTAACTATTATTTCATCAATAAATGTCCAAGGTTTATGACCAGCGCCTGGTTTACCTTTAGGAATTAGATCCGAATTTGGGATTTTTAAATAAATATAGCGCGTGGTTTGATTGATTACTATTTTTACATTGGCATGCAAGACGACGGCGTCTGGAATTTCGGCTCTAGAGTTTATATCTTTTTTATCAAATGTAACTTCCATGGTTTTCGGCGCATAAATCCATTGCCAAGGTGCCTGATAAAATCGGGTTTCAATAGAATTCACGTCCATTTCTTCACCTAAATCAATGGTGATTTCTAAATCAACCCCATCAAACCCTAACCATTCCTTATCATTGATGCGAGTGTCGCTTCCTGAAATGCCGTTGATAAATCCTTGAATACCACTCCCTGCATAGGTTTTACTTGGTTGCACATTAACGCTGATTTTTTTTCCAAGTGCTTTATGGTAAATAATAGGTTGTGTAAATGTCGAACCCATTTGTTTTTCAGCGTTGAAAACAGCAGCTTTTATGATGAGGTTTTTGTTGATTGGAATGGCTTCGGAATAAATTGCTGAAGTTATTTTCGGTTCTGATCCATCGGTCGTGTAGCGAATCGTTTTGTTTTGGATGAAGGTTTTTAGCTCATAGCCCTTTGGGGTTGATTCGCCTTCTACTTCATTCAAATGATTGGCATAATTAATATCCAAAGCATCCAGGCGTTTATGAAAATGTTCCAATCGGGCGACAAAATCAGCATAGTTTTTACTTTCGGTTGGCGACCATACCACTTCGCTCATCGCAATCATTCTAGGAAATACCATATATTCCACTTGTTTTTCGTTGGGAATATATTCTGTCCATAAATTTCCTTGTGCGCCCAAAACGTATTTGGCTTCTTCTTCAGAAAGTTCTTCAGGAATCGGATTAAAACTATATACTTTTTCTAAAGATAAAAATCCGCCAATTGCTAAAGGTTCGTCGGTGTTATCGGATTGGTAATAATCAAAATAACAGTGAGATGTTGGCGTCATGATCACATTGTGATGTTGTTTTGCGGCTTCCACAGCGCCATCAATACCTCGCCACGACATGACTGTGGCGTTTGGGGCCAATCCGCCTTCCAATATTTCATCCCAACCTATAATCTGTCGGCCTTTGCTATTTAGATATTTTTCAATTCTTGTGATAAAATAATTCTGAAGTTCATGTTCATCTTTTAAACCTTCGTCTTTAATGCGTTGTTGACATTTGGCACATTTTTTCCAATGAGATTTAGGAGCTTCGTCGCCACCAATATGGATGTATTCACTTGGGAAAAGTTCTAGAACCTCGTCCAACACATTTTCTAAAAATGTGAAGGTTTCATCTTTTGAACAGTAGATATCATTAAAAACACCCCAGGTTTCGGCAACCTTAATTTGTTCGCCAGTGCAGCCTAATTCGGGATACGCTGAAATCGCAGCTTGTGCATGTCCGGGCATTTCAATTTCAGGGATTATGGTCACATGGCGCGTTTGGGCGTAAGC
>NZ_JBDSLS010000262.1:0-5438 GCF_039916245.1 Gelidibacter sp. | reverse complement strand
ACAAATTAAAGTTGGAATAAATGTTTATACGACAAGGTAAACAAAGAACAGCCCGCCACAACTTACAAATCGCTTCTCTATTATCTTTTGTTGCTGGATTGGTTAGTGTAACCGGATTTTTAGCCGTAGCCCAACTCACGACAAACGTAACTGGACATTTTGCTTTTATGGTTGATGAAGTTTACAGCCTAAACCCCTGGCACAGCCTTGTTTACTTTTTGTATATCCTTTTCTTTTTAGCTGGCTCATTTGTCTCTAATTTTGCCATAGAAAAGATCTCTCGTAGAGATTCCGATTACGTTTACATCATTCCTACATTTGTAGAAAGTTTAATCCTTTTATTTCTCGGAATTTTCGGAAAATACTTGCTTCCGGGAAATCCTGATTTAATTGCTTGCATTTTGCTCTTTGCCATGGGGGCACAAAACGCATTAGTCACAAGAATTTCAAATGCGGTTGTACGAACCACCCACCTCACTGGCCTTTTTACCGATTTGGGGATCGAGCTCTCACAATTATTCTTTTATACAGATAAAGACTCAAGAGAGGAATTGACCAAAATTATAAAGCTGCGACTTACCATCATTAGTTTCTTCTTTATCGGTGGAATTATAGGTGGTTTCGCTTATACCAAAATGGGGATCTACACCTTAATTATCGGTTCGGTTACTTTAATTTTGGGCATTATTTATGAAAACATCAAATTGAAGTTAAGGTTATTGCAGAAAAAGATTCGCCAATAATCGTATTGGTTCCAACAATTATCGGCTTTTACAAAAGGCAAATCTGATTTCCCCAGGTTCCGAACAAATAGCTGAAGAGTCATTAAAATAATCCTTAGGAAACTGTTGCGTTTTAAGCTTTCTTATAGAAGCAGATTTGATAATGTTCTAAAACTAAATTCATATTAACCGTGAACGGATTTTCGATAGGCTACCCCCCACTTTGCCAACTCCTCGATAAGTGGCGAAAGTGTTGCACCATGTTTGGTAATGGCATATTTCACTGTAATGGGTTTAGTGTCTTTAACTGTTCGGCTTATGAGATGGTTGCATTCTAAATCCTGAAGTTCTTTGGAAAGCATTTTGCTCCCAATGCCCTCAATCTCTCTCAACAAATCCATAAATC
The DNA here is from genome assembly GCF_039916245.1 of Gelidibacter sp. Lineage (GTDB taxonomy): Bacteria > Bacteroidota > Bacteroidia > Flavobacteriales > Flavobacteriaceae > Gelidibacter. The sequence continues at coordinate 4,310 of NZ_JBDSLS010000262.1, read as the reverse complement.
CCAATTTGTTGCCTTCTATAAGGGTTCCTAAAATATGGAATTTCCATTTTCCAGATAAAATGCTCATCGTATCGCTAATGGCTTGCATCCTAATTTGACAAACAGGATTATCGTTTATAACTGATTCCTTTTTCATTTATTAAAAATTCTGAATTAAATGTAAAACACCTTCAAGGTAGTTTCTTAGAGGAAACCACTTTCCAAAAGGAATTCAGTGTCAAATATACACTTATTTTCTTTATATTTGTAGCAATCAGTTAATGAGCAGGAGTTTGGAGAAAATGTTGACTGAAATTAATCCTTAAATACAAAAAATCATGAGTAACGAAACATCAAAAAACAATCCACTTATATGCGACATAGAAACCGGAATGTGTGAAACAACTGTTGAAAATACAGATGCAGCTTCTAAAAGCACAATGCAATCCGCTGAAAAATCCATAAAGCTAATTTATTTTACAGACCCTATTTGCTCATCATGCTGGGGCATAGAACCACAATTGCGCAAACTTAAATTGGAATATGGCAATGCCATCGAGATAGAATATAGAATGGGAGGTTTATTGCCAGATTGGAGTTACAACAGTGGAGGCATTGGTAAACCTTCAGACGTTGCTTCTCATTGGGATGAAGTGAGTGTGCATTATGATATGCCTATAGATGGAGATTTATGGCTGGAAGACTCTTTAGAGTCTTCTTATCCGCCATCCATCGCTTTTAAAGCCGCACAAATGCAGGATGAAGAAAAAGCCATTTTATTTATGCGGGAAATACGGGACATGGTGTTTATGAAAAAGATAAACATCGCTAAATGGGAACATTTAGCTACTGCTGCCAAAATAGTAGGACTTGACGTCGAACAGTTAAAAACTGATTTTGAAGGCAAAGCAAAAACGTTGTTCCATGAAGACTTAAAATTAGCAAAAGAAATGGGCGTAAGAGGATTTCCAACTATATTCTTTATTGACGAAACCGGGAATCAAGAAACCGTATATGGCACTAGGCCCTATGCCTTTTACGAAATGGCCATTTTAAAATTGAATCCGAATGTCAGCAAAAGTGAATATAGTAAAGATTGGAAAACACTCTTCTCCATCTATCCTTCCCTCACGGCAAAAGAGTTTTCCGAACTGTCCGGCTCACCAAGGGTCGAAAGTGAAAAACAATTAAACAAACTTTCTGAAAATGGAGAATTGGAAAAATTGACAACCAAAAATGGTTCTATGTGGACATTGAACACAAACGCTAAATTCCATTCCTCCATTAAAGGGCAATAAAAAACATGATTTTTGAGGAGTTTATTTCAGGAAGTCAGTTTCATCAATTCTTACTTTTCGCATATTGACCCTGTTTTGTTTTTTGCCTATATTTCACCAAGGATCAATCAACTATACAATTAAATCTTCACGGGAATGAGCGTCTAATTAAGTTTCAAAGGGATCATCGGTGAACTCTATTGATTTAACTTATATTTGTTTCTACTTTTATAACGATCATTCCCTACTATGAAATTTCCTAATCACATTTTTAACGCTTACTTATGCCTACTGTTTATTGCTGCTTCTACACATCAAATTTACGCCCAGGAAAGCAAACTGAAGGTAATCCCTGAAGTACAACAATTTGATTTTAGCAATGGTCTTTATGAATTACCTCCCTCTATAGAAATAAAGGTAAACACCAATAAAGACGACAGTTTAATGCTTATTGCCACGCAATTAAAAGAGGAGCTCGCAAGCATGTTTACAACTGTAGCGACCATCTCAGTTACCAATGAAACAAAATCAGTTAGAAAAAACGAAATTCTTTTAACCTACAGTCAAACTCCGCTTAAAAATAGTGAAGCCTATACCCTGGAGTTAGATTCTATCAAAGGCATAACTATTAATGGCGCTTCCAGAAACGGCGTATTTTGGGCTACGCGAACAGTGATCCAACTGATTGAAAACCATCAAAATAATATACCATCTGGATTAATAACCGACTATCCTGACTATCCAAGTCGCGGATTTATGCTCGATGTTGGTAGAAAATTTTTTACTATTGACTATTTAAGAGATTATGTGAAAATTCTAGCCTATTATAAAATGAATGAGTTTCATGTTCATTTAAATGATAACGCATTTAAAGCCTATTATGACAATGATTGGTCAAAGACTTATGCAGCCTTTCGATTGGAGAGTGATACCTATCCCGGTTTGGCTGCTGAAGATGGTCATTATACAAAAGAAGAGTTTCGGAACCTGCAACGCTTAGGAATGACCTACGGAGTCAATGTGATTCCAGAAATAGATATTCCTGCACATGCCTTGGCTTTTACACGCTATAACCCGGCCTTGAAAGCGTCTGCACCTTATGCAGATGATCATTTGGCCATACTTGATGATGAAAAACTTCCTGTCATCTATGATTTCTTTGATAAACTTTTTGATGAATATATAAAAGGTGAAAATCCTGTTTTTATCGGACCGGATGTCCATATAGGCACCGATGAATATATTAAGGAAGGCAACGGTAGGGATGTTGATAATGCGCAAGCCAAGCGTTTTCGCGAATTTACCAATCATTATCTAAATCATATTGCTCAATTAGGAAAAACGCCACGATTATGGGGCGGCTTGGAATGGTTAAAAGATACGCCATCAACTGAGGTAAAACCGGTAGGTAAGGCTGTCATGAATGCTTGGAGTAAAGATTGGGTGAACGCTGAAAAAATGTTGACGGATGGGTTTGAGATCATTTCTACACCAGACAGCTGGCTTTATATTGTACCAGCCGCAGGTTACTACAGAGATTTCCTAGACATTAATTGGCTTTATACCAACTATAGACCAGAAAAAGTAAATACTGTGTTAACCTTGCCGAATTTTCAAAAAGGACTTTTAGGCTCCACTTTTGCCGTCTGGAATGACATCTCTGGCAACGGAATTTCCCAATTAGACGTGCATTACCGTACTATCCCTGCACTAAAAGTACTCAGTACCAAAAACTGGAAGGTGGCGCCAAGTAAAACACTTGAAGACTATCTTCTGTTAGCTGAAACGTCTTCTGAAGGCCCTTCAGTAAACTTAAGCGGCCGTTACAAAGAGGTCGAATTAAATAAAATAGCCTCTAAAGTTGGCAAAACGCCCGTTCACTTTAATGGCACTAAAGTATTGGACTTAGGTGGCACCAATTTAGGATACAACTATGACGTTTCTTTTGAGATCAAACCAAAAAATAACAACCAAACAAATGCCGTCCTCTTCCAAAGCAACTACGGAAATGTGACACTAAACACAGCAGGCTCAGGTAAATTAGGGTTTTCACGTGACGGCTATACCTATACCTTTAATTTTATTCCTAAAAGTAATAGTTGGCAAACCATTCGTTTGATGGCCGATTACCAAAGTGTTACACTTTATGTTGACGGTGAGCAAAAAGAACAGTTAACGGCTTACAAAAAAACGGAAGGCATTCCAAATGGATTTAATTTTCAACAAACACTGGCCTTCCCTCTCGAAAAAATAGGTGATCAAAAAAATGGGTTTTCAGGAGCGATCAAAAACCTAAAATTAACCTACATTACGCCATAAAATCGATACGCCATCTTAAATGAACAAAGTATAGAATAAGAGGCATAAATGGTTAAAAATAAAGACCAACCTTCTTTTGCGCTCTAAAAAACTTAGTTTCGGCTCGGATTTTGGTTACAAAACATGTGCATTGAAAATCTTACATTGAGGAATGAATGGTGTTGAAAAAAATAGGATTACCAAACAGACGCCATCTAGATAAAAACTAATCAACTATTAGCAAAATGAATATTATTAAAATCACTTCAAAAATATTTTTTCTGTTATTTATGGGGGTTATCCTCACCACAACTTCTTGTTCAGATAAAAACAGCCTACATTCTAAAAACACTGTCTCTTCACCCTCTCTTAAACTCTGGTACAAACAGCCGGCTAAAGCACCTGCAATTAATGAGCCGCACCGCTTGAAGGAGGATCCAGAATGGTTAAAGGCATTGCCTTTGGGTAACGGCTCGTTGGGCGCTATGGTATTTGGCGATGTCAATCGAGAGCGGATACAACTTAGCGAGGAGAGCATGTGGTCAGGAAGCCAGGATGATAATAACAATCCTAATGCCTATCCGGCCCAAGCCACTATAAGAACGTTGCTGTTTGAAGGAAAATACAAAGAAGCCAGTTCCTTAACCCGAAAAACCCAAATCAGCAAAGGTGTCGGAACAGGTGGCAACGGTGCTAATATACCTTATGGCTCGTTTCAAACCTTAGGAGATTTGTGGTTGGATTTTGATAATGACA
>NZ_JBDSLS010000261.1:0-5304 GCF_039916245.1 Gelidibacter sp. | reverse complement strand
TATGGACCAGAATTTTAGAAACGGTTTCTATCGGCACGCCGTTGGATAAAGTGATGGTCGTCGCAAAAGTGTGGCGTGCCATGTGGAACGTCAGGTTCTTTTTGATGTCTACAAAGTTGGCCACTTCCTTGAGGTAGGCGTTTAACTTCTCGTTGGTAATTATTGGCAATAGGGATTCGGAAACAGCAGTTACTGGATGATCTTTATATTTTTCGATAATCCTTAGCGCCTGTGTTAACAACGGCACCTTGACCACCGTGTTTGTTTTTTGTCTTTTTGTCTCGATCCAATAACTCCCATCAATGTTCAAAATGACATTGTCTGAAGTAAGTGTCATGATATCCACATAGCTAATACCCGTATAACAACTGAAAACGAATAGGTCGCGTACGCGATCTAGTCGGTCTGAGATAAAGTCTTTAGTTTCTAATCTATTCAATTCAATTTCGGTTAAAAACTCTCTGTTGGTTTTGGTATATGACATTTGCCAACGCACGAACGGATCCTTGGCCATCCATTCCATATGAAAGGCCAGGGTAACTATTTTCCGCAATCGCTGAATGTGTTTCATCACTGTATTTTGACTTAAGGCCCTTGGATGGCCTGCAGGATACAAATTGGATAGATACACCTGAAAGTCGGTGAGAAACTCGTAGTTGAGCTGTCTGAGATAAACATCCGTGGTTTTGCGTTTTTTAAGCAGAAACTTTTTAATGTAGGATTCTGTAATTCCGAAGTTTCGGATGGAACCAGGTGCCAAAGTGTTCTCAATTTTCTTGTTATGATAACCAAATATCTCAAGCAATGATTTGCCCTGTTCTTCAGTACCCCCTGTATAGTGAGCTTTTACAAGTTCGGCAGTAATGAGCTCACCTTTAAATTTGAGATCTTGGTAGATTTGGAATATTTGAGAATTGACTTCTTCGAGATAAAAATTAATTTGGCGTGACAACGCCGAAGTTCCTTTAGCTTTCTTTCTTGTAGAATCCCATAGATCTACAGGCATTTTCCTTTTTAAGCTAAGGTTTACCAGTTTTCTATCTACAGTAATTCTGATGTAGATTAAAGCTTCATTATTAATTGCTCTAGTGGTTTGCAACCAAAAGAGTGTCGAGAAAGTTTGTTTTGTGCGCATGGTTGTCGTCTTTAAGATTAAACATTCATAGGACGAAAGTCAAATCAACCATACTCTTTCAATATACTAATTTTATTCAAAGTGTCTGCTTAGCAGACACTTTGAATAAGAGGTAACCGATTAGCAGACACTTTAATTGAATTGATATCAAATTAAATGTTCGCCTAAAAACCGAAAAACCATGCTAAACGTGACGTTTGCATGGTTTTGGTGCTATTCCTAATAGCTAAAAGTGACCTCGACTGGATTCAAACCAGTAACCTCTTGAGCCGTAATCAAGTGCGCTATTCAGTTGCGCCACGAGGCCTTTTTAAGTGGGTGCAAATATAACACTTTTATTAAAAGACTACCAAACTTTTATTTCAAATTTTAAAATGTTTATTTTTGAACTATGATACAAGAAGCTTTATTAACTCAGTTTGCCAACTATTTCGATGACTTTATCATCAAAAATATTTCTAGGTATGGCATGATCAAACATTTTCAAAAAGATGACATCATCATGGATATCGGACAAAGTCTTACCCATGTACCACTCCTCTTAAAAGGCCACATCAAAGTGCTGCGTGAAGATGTAAGCGGTAGCGAACTTCTTTTATATGTATTGGAAGAGGGAGATACCTGCTCCATGTCCTTAACCTGCTGCATGGCAAAATCCAAAAGCAAAATTAGAGCGGTAGCCGATAAAGACTCGAGTGTCATTATGATTCCCAATGAAAAAATGACCGAATGGTTCCATAGCAATGAAAGTTGGCGAAACTTTATTTTACAGAGCTATCAGATCCGTTTCAACGAAATGTTGGAAACCATCGACACTTTAGCTTTCATGAAAATGGACGAACGTCTTTATAAATATCTCATAGATCATGTTAAATTGAACGCTTCTGAAACCATTTCAAAAACCCATCAGGACATTGCGGAAGATTTAAATACCTCGCGTGTGGTTATTTCGCGTTTGTTGAAACAATTGGAAAACGAGAAAAAAATTATTCTAAGTCGCAACAAAATTGAAGTTCTCGATTTTAAGTAACAATTATCACAAACCGAATCAATTACTAAACTTACCTTTGAAAAAAATTATTTTAATGGAATTTATATTACAACCTTGGCCTTGGTATGTTTCTGGCCCCTTACTGGCCATGATCATGTTTATCCTTATTTATTTTGGAAAAACTTTTGGCATGTCTTCTAACTTAAGAACCTTTTGCACCATTGCAGGAGCAGGTAAAAAAACAAAATTCTTTGACTTCGATTGGAAATCCCAACGATGGAATTTGGTCGTTGTTATGGGTGCCGTAATTGGCGGATTTATTGCCAGTACATTATTGTCCAATCCAGTGGACATCCATTTAAATCCTGTAACTGTTGAAAGTTTATCACAATTAGGATTTGAAAATGCCGGAAAAACCTTGCTACCTGCTGAACTCTTTAGCTGGGATGCGGTTTTTAGCTTGAAGGGATTATCCATCTTAATCATTGGTGGTTTCTTGGTAGGCTTCGGAACACGTTATGCTGGGGGTTGCACTTCTGGTCATGCCATCACTGGTTTAAGCAGTTTGCAATTGCCTTCTTTAATTGCCGTCATCGGTTTTTTTCTTGGCGGATTGATTATGGTGCATTTATTATTCCCTTTAATTTTTGGCTAACACGACCTGTTCATTTGCACCTCTTAATCAACCGAAAAGTTAATTTGGATCATGCATCTGACATTTAAAAAACAATAAATATATACAGATGAAATTTTTAAAATTTTTACTCGTCGGCATTGTGTTTGGAATCATTCTGGTAAAATCAGAAGCCGTTTCTTGGTATCGCATCTATGAAATGTTCCGCTTTGAATCCTTTCACATGTACGGCATTATAGGCACGGCAATTACTACAGGAATTATACTACTGTTGATCACAAAAAAATTCAAGTTTAAAAACATTGAAGGCGGTTTGATGAAAGTTCCTGATAAAGAAAAAGGCTTGACCCGCTATATTGTAGGCGGCACCCTTTTCGGATTGGGATGGGCCTTATCTGGCGCTTGCCCTGGCCCAATGTACATCTTGGTCGGCACTGGTGTTTTCACAATGCTCATCGTTATTTTAGCGGCCATTTTAGGCACTTACGTTTATGGTGTTCTAAAAGACAAGCTGCCTCACTAAATAGAATTCAGATAAATATTAGCTAAAAACCCGTTTGCAAATGATCTCATAGGAATCATATAGCAAACGGGTTTTATAATTTTATCTCAAATATAAATGGATGAATGCCAATGGATTAACAGTAGTGCATTTCAACATCCATTATCAATGTGACTTTTGTCACATTACTTCCTTTTAAGCTTTTGTATCTTTGAAAATCAAATAAATGAAAGAAACATTTCAAGTATTGTAATTAAATAAAAACAACAGAAGTCCTTATAAAACCTATAGTTACGAAGGGCATAAAAATCAAATTTAAATTATGAAAATAGAACAAATATATACAGGTTGTTTGGCACAGGGTGCCTATTATATCGAGTCTGAAGGCGAAGTGGCCATTATTGATCCACTACGGGAAATTCAACCCTATATTGACAAGGCAAACGCTGAAAACGCAAAAATAAAATATGTATTTGAAACTCATTTTCATGCCGATTTCGTTTCTGGACATGTCGATTTAGCCAACAAAACCGGAGCTACTATTGTTTTTGGCCCTGGAGCTGAAACGTCTTACGACATTCATTCGGCGACCGATGGCGAAATCTTTAAAATCGGAAATATCACCATAAAAGTACTCCATACACCAGGACACACCTTAGAGTCCTCAAGTTTTTTATTGATTGATAAAGACGGAAAAGACCACGCGATTTTCTCAGGAGACACGTTGTTTTTAGGAGATGTAGGCCGACCAGATTTGGCTATTAAATCTGATTTAACCAAAGAAGATTTAGCCGGAATGCTCTATGATTCACTCCGCACCAAAATCATGACCTTGGCAGATGACATCATCGTTTATCCAGCGCACGGTGCAGGTTCAGCTTGTGGAAAGAATTTGAGTAAAGAAACCGTTGGGACTATTGGCGACCAAAAGAAAACAAATTATGCGCTTCGTGCCGATATGACCAAGGAAGAATTTGTAAAGGAAGTGTTGGATGGAATGCCACCGCCGCCACAGTATTTTGCAAAAAACGCGATGATGAACAAAACGGGCTATGAGGCTTTTGATCAGGTTTTGAAAACAGGAAATGTCCCCTTGTCCCCTGAAAACTTTGAGGCTATGGCCAATCACGAAGAGGCTATGGTACTTGATGTAAGAACGCAAAGTGATTTTGTCAAAGGACATATCCCAAACTCTATATTTATCGGTCTTAACGGACAATTTGCCCCTTGGGTTGGCGCGTTAATTACCGATTTGAAGCAAGCCTTGATTCTTGTCGTTCCTGAAGGCCAAAGCGAACAAGCTGTGACACGTTTGTCTCGTGTGGGCTACGACAACACTTTAGGCTATTTAGAAGGCGGAATTGACGCTTGGAAAGCCGCAGGCAAAGAAGTCAGTACTTTGGATTCCATTTCTGCGGAAGCGCTTGCTGAAAAAGTTAAAACAGAAAAGTTAAATATTCTAGATGTAAGAAAAGATGGCGAATATGAAGCTTCGCATTTGGAAGATGTACAACATTTCGCATTGGACTTCATCAATGAAAATATGAATCAGATCGATCCTAAGAAAACCTACCATATTCATTGTGCCGGTGGTTATCGCTCCGTGATTGCCGCTTCTATTTTAAAAGCACGCGGATTTAATAATCTGGTGGATGTTGATGGCGGATTTGCTGCCCTTAAAGAAACGGATTTGCCGATTACGGAATTTGTTTGCCCTTCGACGTTGTAAGATTTTCTCTCGCGGAGACGCAGAGGCGGGAAGTTGAAATATCAAACCTCTAAGGTTTTCAAAACCTGAGAGGTTTTTTTATTGATAAGAATTTATACTATTTCCGCACTTAAACCAGCTTCCAAAAGCATGGTGCAACGCGGTTTAAGATCTTCATAAGATCCTGTTTTTACCGTGCATTTACCTTTGTAGTGCACTAATATGGAACATTGTTCCGCTTGCTCCGGCGTATGGTCACAAGCATAAATTAGTGTATCGATTACGTGGTCAAATGTATTGACATCGTCATTATACAATACGATCTCGTTCTGGT
>NZ_JBDSLS010000260.1:0-18800 GCF_039916245.1 Gelidibacter sp. | reverse complement strand
CGATAGAAACTAAATAGAAGTTCGGTGTTGCTGGCGTAATGGAGTTCAGATAAACTTTCAACAAACTCTTCAATGGATAAAATTTCCGGAGCAAAGATGGTTCGATCAATGGATTTAGAAAGGATATCTTTTAAAAAGGTACCCGCTCTTTTGCTTGGTAAAATAAAAGTGAGCTCAGAAATGTCCAGCCCTTTCTTTTGTATATCGTCTAAAACTTCTTTTAAAAAACTTGTCATTGTATAAAAATAAAAAACGCCCCGAATATCGGAGCGTCTTTTCAATTATTTATTTTAAAACTTAGTTTGTAAGTTTTACTTCTACACGTCTGTTGTTAGTTCTTCCAGCAGCAGTTGCATTAGAATCAATTGGATTTTCTTCACCGAAACCTTTTGCAGTCAAACGATTTTGATCAATGCCATTAGCAATTAACCAATCTCTTACCGCATTAGCTCTTCTTTCAGAAAGCAATTGGTTAGATTTATCTGAACCTACACTGTCAGTATATCCTTCAAGAGCAAAAGTAGCTTCTGGGAATTCTTTGAAGATCGCATTCATTGAATTTAACGTTTGGATAGATTCTTTTTTGAATGTAGCTTTTCCTGTATCAAATAAGATTGTTCTAGCGTAGTCGTTCAATTGTTTCATTTTCTCTACAGTTGGCTTGTTTTCTGGACATCCGTTGTTAGCCACTGTACCAGGAACATCTGGACATTTGTCATCTTTATCTAAAACACCGTCTCCATCTCTATCTGGCCAAGGACAACCTTTGTTAGCAGCAGGACCAGCTTGGTTTGGACACTCATCTAAATGATCTGGAACACCATCACCATCAGCATCTGGACAACCTTTTAAAGCTTTCAAACCTGGAACTGTAGGACAATCATCCATATTATCTGGAACACCGTCACCATCTGTATCAGGACAACCGTTAAATTCAGCTAAACCTGCTTCGTTAGGACAGTCGTCTTTAGAATCTTCGATACCATCACCGTCTGAATCTGGACAGCCGTTAAATTGTGGTAAACCAGGTACGTCTGGACAAGCATCATCTTTATCGTAAATGCCATCTCCATCAGTGTCTTTTCCACCAAATTTAAGAGCTAAACCAACAGTGTGTTGGAAATGTGTAGCTAGGTAATCTTCAAATGCATGTTTGTATGCAGATTGAACTGTGATCCCAATATTCTCTGAAAACCATACATTGAAACCTAAAGTTCCATTTACGGTACCAGCTCCGATGTCATCAACCCAAGTGTAACCACCACCTACTCCTAGGTAAGGCTCAAAAACCTTTGAATTCAATAGGTTGGCAAAGCTGTATTTAACTGTACCATCTATTGCATAGTATGATAAATCATCTACGCGTGTATTGCCCATTTTGCTGATTTCGTTGATAGTACCAGCTGCAGTTAAAGAAAAACCGTCTGATAAATATCTCGAAACTGAAATTGAAGATAGTGAAGGCAAAACGTTGTAGTGGTCTCCAAAATTAAAGTACTGGTCAAAGATTCCACCTTGTCCGTCTTCACCTGTTGGGTAAAAGTCTACTGCGTTTGCGCCAATCCCAATTGCCCAAGGGTTATTAGCGTCCTGTGCGTTGGCTTTGCTAAAGCTCAATACAAGCAACATAGCGAAAAATAATCTGCTAAGATTTTTCATATTCTTTAATTTAATTTTAAGTGTTAATTACTTACAAAAGTAAGTTGTTAAAATTTATTAACAAAGATAATTGGTCAAAATGTTGACTCATAACGTTAAAAGGGGAACGTTTTGAATAATTTTAGATGATTTCTAATGTTTTTCCGACCTTAATGAAAGCAGCAATTGCCTTGTCTAAATGCTCTTTTGTGTGGGCCGCTGATAATTGGACTCTAATTCTTGCTTTATCTTTAGGAACAACAGGGAAAAAGAATCCGATGACATAGATGCCTTCCTCAAGAAGCATTGTGGCCATGGTTTGAGATAACTTGGCATCGTAAAGCATTACTGGCACGATGGCCGAATCGCCATTTATAATATCAAATCCAGCTTTTTGCATGCCTTCCTTGAAATATTTGGTATTCTGGTCTAGCTGTTTCTTGAAGGGGTTCTCACTTGATAGCATCTCAAATACCTTTATCGAAGCGCCAACAATTGCTGGAGCAAGAGAGTTGGAGAATAAATAAGGTCTTGAACGTTGACGAAGCATTTCTATAATTTCCTTTTTTCCTGTGGTATAGCCGCCCATTGCACCACCCATAGCCTTTCCTAAGGTTCCGGTTATGATGTCAACACGTCCCATAACACCTTTTTCTTCTAAAGTACCACGTCCTGTTTCGCCAATAAAACCTGTCGCATGACATTCGTCGATCATGACTAAAGCATCATATTTATCAGCTAAGTCACAAATTTTATCCAAAGGCGCCACCAATCCGTCCATGGAAAAAACACCGTCAGTAACGATGATTTTAAAGCGTGCACCATTAGCATCAGCAGCAATAAGTTGTTTTTCGAGATCTTCCATGTCGCTATTCTGATAGCGATAGCGCGCAGCTTTACTTAAACGAACACCATCTATAATAGACGCGTGGTTTAAGGAATCTGAGATGATGGCATCTTCTGCATCCAATAGCGGTTCAAAAACACCGCCATTAGCATCAAAAGCTGCTGCATATAAAATAGTATCCTCAGTGCCATAAAATTCAGCTATTTTTTGCTCCAAGGTTTTGTGGATGTCTTGAGTCCCACAAATAAAACGTACTGATGACATACCAAAACCATGAGTGTCCAGTGCATCTTTGGCCGCTTGCACTACTTCGGGATGCGAGGACAGCCCTAAATAGTTATTGGCACAAAAATTAAGAACAGTCTCGCCAGTATTAAGCGTGATCTCTGCCCCTTGTGGAGAAGTGATAATGCGCTCTTCTTTATAAAGACCTGCTTCTTTAATGTTTTCAAGTTCTTTTTGTAAGTGTTGTTGTATTTTACCGTACATAATCAATTAATTTTATACAAAGTTAAAATTCTTTTATTTGAATGTCCTCATTTATGTAGACAAGTATTTTCCTTACCACATTAAAACCCATTTCTTCAAGAATGGTTTGGTATTCCCTAATCTGGTTTTGATGTGTTGGACGTTCAGCCCCTGTTTTATAATCCATAATTACCGCTTCGCGCCTATCATTTATAACGATGCGGTCTGGTCGTAAAATAAGCCCGCCGGAAACGATGATGTCTTTTTCGATATAAACGGTAAGTTCTGGCAGGAAATAATCTTTCAATTGCTCGTGAATTACAATGCCCCTAATTATGGGTTGGAGTTCGGAACTTTGTTGAGCATTGAGGTCGCCTTTGTTCTCAAATTCTTCAAAAACAAAATTAATATCATTCTCGGTCCTAATCTTTGACATGATTAAATGCACCAAGTTTCCTTTTTCAATGGCAGCTTCCTGTTCGGTATTCCATAAATACCCAGCATTGGTCACGATTCGTAAATCGTGGTTTTCTTTAGCTATCGAAATAAATTGCTTTTGAATCGTGGATTGTTCCACTTTTTTTGCTGACAGAATACGTGTTGGATTTCCCATTGTATATGTTTTTAAAGCGTCATCCCATAAACCAGCCGATTTAAGATAATTCATGAACAGGCCTGAATATAAGCCTAATTTTTCATTTTGTCCTTTATCTACGTCATATTCTGATACAATATAGAGTTGCTCGACTGCTCTGGTAAGCACAACATATAAGAGGTTGATACTGTCCAATTCCAATTGAGATCGGTAATCTGCATAGAGTGTTTGACCTAACTCTCCAAGATCTTCTAAATCTTTATTGACATTTATGAAGACATTTGAAAAGCCATTGAAGGCTTCCGGATTTACTGGAAACCACATTTTAGGATTCATGTCAAAATAAATTTCCTGATTGGCATAAGGAAAAATGACCACCGGGAACTCCAATCCCTTACATTTATGAATGGTCATGATTTGTACAGCATTGTTGCCTTGTGGAGAGGTTATGGAAAGTTTCTCCTTTTTGATGTCCCAATGCGATGTGAAATTGGAAAATCCTGCATTATATTTTTGGGAGTAATCTAAAACTTCATCCAGAAAAAACTGAATATAAGCATTAGATGTTTTATTTAATTGAAATTGTCTGACCACACTTTCTACCGCCTCATAAAATGGAAGCTGTAAAAATTGATTAAAATCGAAAAACAGTTGGTATTCACTTAGTTTTTTAAACATGTCGAAAGCCTCCAAATGTACTAGGCTGTCGAAAAACAAGTGTTTATCTTCCAGGTGAAGTTCATGGTCGGCCAGATAGCTCAAGGCCTCAATTTTCAACATATCGTTATAAGGCTGTGAAGCTAGCGCAATGACACTGGTTAAAAACTGTACTTCAGGTGAGTTTTTAAGCAACAACGATTCTGAAGAAATAATGGGAACGCCTTCAATGCTCAGATACTCCGCAAGTGCGATGCCTTCTTTGGTTTTTCTGGTAATAATGCAAATATCCCGTAACTCAAATTTGTTGTCTATTGCTTTTTGGATCGCTTCCAGCACTTTTTGACCATAGGCTTCGTCTTTATCTTCCGATTCAAATTCTAAAAATGAGAGTTCAATAAAACCTTCACCATCTAAAAATTGGTGTTGATGGCTCGCTTCGTAGATGTCCTGATGTGAGCGATGAGAAAAAACAAAAGTGGATAAATGCTTAAAAAAATCATTGTTAAAGCTTACGATGGTTTCTAAGCTTCTATAATTGGCAGGCAAGTTTGCAACCTTTTGTTGGGTATAAAAGGGTTGTTGCTGCTCGGTGTATAAATCGATAAACTGTTCAGCTTTGCCACCGCGCCATCTATAAATAGCCTGTTTAGCATCGCCCACTAACATGGCAGATCCCGTTTCGCCCTTTAAATTTTGACCAGAAATAGCATTGTCGATTAATGGAATCAAGTTTTCCCACTGCTTTGTTGAAGTATCCTGAAATTCGTCAATAAAATAATGTTTGAACTTTTCGCCGATACGTTCATAAATAAATGGGGCCGGCTGCGATTTTATTTCAGTGCTGATGAGGTTGTTGAATTCTGAAATGAGGACTAAATCTTCATCAATTTTGATGTCCTGAAGACTTTTGTAAATGGCGTTTAAAACAGATAAAGGCGTTATGTTTTTAAGCACATTTTTAAGGAATTTAATATGCAGAATCTTTTGTTTTGTTTCTTCAAATATTGAGGCCAACGCGGGTTGTATGCTGTCAATAGTTGCGGCAGTTGTAGATGAAACTCGCGTTGGATACATTTTTGATTCTCCAATTTCCAATTGCCATTTATTGTCGAATTTCATATCAAAAGTTCTATCCCTTAATTTGATAAAATGGTTTGGCAACGAATTCCTGGAAAAGTCAGAATGTTCCAATCCGCTTTCATCAATGAGGTCCAAAGCGGCTTTAGACTTTTCAGAAATGTAAACTTCGAGCGCATTCAAATCGTGCTTTAGCTGTTTTTTAAGATTGCTGAAATCATCAAGGGATTTATCTTTTAAAGAGTCAATATATGGAATGTCATTTTCATTGACCAGCAATTGTGCAATCTGATTAAAATCAAAAGCGACATCCCAACTTTTGTCCTCATCTGCTTTTTCAATGGCAAAATCGACCAATATTTTTGTAAGCTCTTTTTCGGTGCCTGCTTTGTCAATCAATTGATCTACGGCTTTTGCAAGAATTGTTCTGGTATCCAATTCCACTTCAAAATTGAGAGGCAATTTCAAATCATGAGCAAAAGTTCTTATCAAACGATGATTAAATTTGTCAATCGTGGAAATATCAAAAGCTGCATAATTATGAGCAATGGTATTTAAAATGCCCTTCGATTTTTGATGCAGATTTAGGGCATCAATATCAAGTTCATTTGAAAGCATCCCAAACATTGGTGTCGGTTTATCCAAAATAACAGGATCTGAAAAGGCGATCAACATATCAACTACACGTTCTTTCATTTCGGCAACCGCTTTATTTGTAAAGGTTAGCGCCAGTATGTTTTTAAAAGCGTGCGGCTGATTGGAAGTAAACAAGATTGTTAAATAGGCCTTGACTAGAGTAAAGGTTTTTCCACTACCTGCGGAAGCATTATAAATTAAAAAAGGAGGTTGAACGTCCATTATTTGGTTTTTTATACAAGATAAAAACTAATGCCGATTTATAAGATGAAATTTCAAGTTTTCGATGGGAAATGTGATCATACGCCTGACAGATGGCAACGTTAAAATTTTCTTAAGTCTTAAGCAACGAAGTGGTTAATATTTTTTAATGCACGGTTTTATGTGTAAATTTGGGTAGAATAAATATTAACACATAAAAAACTTATACACTATGGCTTTCGAATTACCGAAATTAAAATATGCGTATGACGCTTTAGAGCCTCATATTGATGCAAGAACAATGGAGATCCATTATACAAAACACCATCAAGGATATACCAATAATTTAAATGCTGCCATTGAAGGAACTGATTTGGCAGGCAAAACCATTGAAAATATCTTGATCAATTTAGATATGGACAATAAGGCTGTTAGAAATAATGGTGGCGGTTTTTATAACCATTCCTTATTTTGGGAAGTCATAAACCCAGAGAGTAAAGGAGAATTGGCTGGCGATTTGAAGGATGCCATTGAAGCTGAATTTAAATCTTTTGATGCATTTAAAGATGAATTTAGCAAAGCGGCGGCTACACAATTTGGTTCAGGATGGGCTTGGTTGTGCGTGCACAAAGGAGGGAAGGTTCAAATCTGCTCGACGCCAAACCAAGATAATCCATTGATGCCTGGTGTAGGTTGCGGTGGAACTCCAATTTTAGGATTAGACGTTTGGGAGCATGCCTACTATTTACATTATCAAAACAGAAGACCAGATTATATCAATGCATTTTTTAGTATAATCAATTGGAACGAAGTTGAAAGACGCTATGCGGAAGCGAAGTAAATTTCAACTTGACTAATTTATAGAAGAGCAAACTCAAATGGGTTTGCTTTTTTTTTGATTATGATTTCAGGCTAGGGAATATTTTTCTAAAATCTGTTTTGGGATAATGTGAATTCTATATCCGAGATACCTGCGTTCGCAGGTATATATGAAAAAAGGTGAACGAGAGTTCACCTTTTTTGCCCCAAATCTACCATGAACTTAACCTACTTATGTTATGGTGGAGCAAATATAGGAGGACTATATTGTAATAGTTAAATTTATTAGATAAACTACATATAAATTAGGCTGAATGAGATTTTGATAAGAAATTTCGATTTTGAAGGATATATTAATGTAATTGTTATGATTTGATTGGGTGAAATTGAGGATTTATTAATTTGGAAATTAAAATAAAAGGGGCATAAAAAAAGGCGGACGAGTGTCCACCTTTTTTTGCCCCAAATCTACCATGAACTTAACCTACTTATGTTATGGTATCACTAAAGTATGTTGAATTATAACAACTTGATGTAAAAATTAGGCAAACTGTTAAATTATCCGATTAAGCGCTCTTTGTGTTCGATAACACCATTATTTCACTCATTTTAAAATTAATAAGCACGTCTATTATTCCCTTCATAAAAGTTGATAAACGCTCTATTTACGATACGATTTCCACCAGGTGTTGGATAGTTTCCAGTAAAATACCAATCTCCTAAGTTTTTCGGACATGCTAAATGCAAGTTCTCGATGTTTTGGAAAATTGTTATCACTTTTGTTTTTATGGAAGCATCACAGATAAGTTCTGCAATTTTATCTGAAATTTGTTCTGCAGTGAATTCATTGTATAAATCTTTTACAAAATTTCTGATATCCTTGTCGTCTAATTCAATTTGCGCTTTACATTTTTTATAGACCTCTTCTATAAGATGGTATTTATCGTTTTCCTTTAATAGTTCTAACATCGCTCGGAACGCAATTAAATCTTCCAATCTTGCCATGTCAATACCATAACAGTCTGGATAACGAATTTGAGGTGCAGAGGAGACCACCACTATTTTCTTTGGGTTGAGCCTGTCCATCATTTTAATGATACTCTTTTTTAAAGTGGTGCCACGTACAATACTATCATCAATAATAACAAGGTTATCTGTTGGCTTGATCACACCATAAGTGACGTCGTAGACGTGAGCTACTAAATCGTCCCTGCTGCTGTCTTCAGTGATAAAAGTGCGGAGTTTGACGTCTTTAATAGCAATCTTTTCAATACGAGGTCGCTCTGATAATATCTGCGTCACTTTTTCTGCAGAAAGTCCACCATTACCAGCAAGAATGGCTTGGGTTTTCTTTTTATTGAGATGGTCTTCAACCGTTTCAATCATCCCGAAGAACGACGTTTCAGCGGTATTTGGAATATAGGAAAACACCGTATTTTTCGTATCAAAATCAATGGCTTCCAATACTTTCGGCATGAGTAGTCTACCTAATTTTTTTCGCTCTTGATAAATTTCGGCATCACTTCCTCGTGAGAAATAGATGCGTTCAAAAGAGCAAGCTTTACGTTCTAAAGGCTCCAGGATTTTTTTGATCGATGTTTCTCCGGATTTTTTTGTGATGATGGCATGTCCAGGAGTCAACTCTTTCACATCATCAAAATCAACGTTAAACACGGTTTGGATAACAGGACGTTCAGAAGCGACCACAACAATTTCATCATCTTGATAATAGTAGGCTGGTCTGATTCCGGCAGGATCGCGTAATACAAATGAATCGCCATGGCCTAAAAGTCCTGCTATTGCATAACCTCCATCCCAATCCTTAGCAGAGCGTTTCAATATTTTAGCAACATTCAAACGGTCGGCAATCAAGGGTGAACATTCATTTTTATTATACCCTTCGTATTTAAGTTGTTTGTATTTTTTGGCAACCGCATCATCTAGAAAATGACCGATTTTTTCCATTATCGTAACGGTGTCTGCCTTTTCTTTTGGATGCTGCCCAATTTTAACCAAGCCTTCAAAAAGCTCATTAACATTGGTCATGTTGAAGTTACCCGCAACAATAAGGTTTCTATGCATCCAGTTATTCTGTCTCAAAAAAGGATGAACGTTCTCAATACTATTTTTACCATGAGTCCCGTAACGCACGTGGCCTAAAAGCACTTCGCCCAAATAAGGGATGTTCTTTTTTTGTAGGTCGACATCGTCTACATATTCTGGGTTTTCAGCAAATTCTCTATTGATGCGTTCGTTCATTTGCGCAAAAATATCCTGAATAGGTTGCTGTGCAATGGAGCGTACACGACTGATATAACGTTCGCCGGGGGCGGTATCTAATTTGATGCTTGCAAAACCAGCGCCGTCCTGTCCACGGTTATGCTGTTTTTCCATCATCAGATACATTTTATTGACGCCATAAAATGCACTGCCATATTTTTGTTTGTAAAAATCTAAAGGCTTTAAAAGTCTTATAAGTGCAATTCCACACTCATGTTTTAATGCATCGCTCATTGGGTTTTTCTAATTTTAGATTTGCTATTGTTACTATTTAAAGTCGGAATATATTCACTTTAATTACGACTTAAGGAAATTAAAAAACGCGCCCATTTGGAGCGCGCTAGTTTAAGTTTATGTCAATTGAATTTTATAACCTTCGAAAAGTTGTTGTTTAAATGTCATGTCCAAAGAATTTAAAATCATGATAATTAGATGTTTTTTGCAAGAACAATTTTATATGCTTTTAATATTTGTTTTTTAAAGATCATATTTAATCGTTTTTTTATTATTCGATTTTTATTGATTGCTCTGCAACACGATTTCAAACTGCGTCAATTGCTTAAACTGATTCAAACGCTGATATACTTCTTTATCATCAAGGTTTATCATGCGCTCTGTCCCAAATTTTTCAACACAAAAGGACGCCAGTGTCGAACCATAGATGACTGCATTTTTCATGTTCTCAAAAGAATAATCTTCCGTCTTCGCTAAATATCCAGCAAAACCGCCGGCAAAAGTATCGCCTGCGCCTGTTGGGTCAAACACTTCTCTCAATGGTAAGGCAGGGGCGAAAAATACGTTTTCACCATGGAATAATAAAGCGCCGTGCTCTCCTTTTTTGATCACTACATATTCGGGGCCCATTTCATGAATTTTTTGCGCGGCTACCACAAGAGAATATTCTCCAGTTAATTGGCGTGCTTCTTCATCATTAATGGTAATGACATCCACTTTTTTGATCACTGCTTTTAATTCCTCTAAAGCACAATCCATCCAAAAATTCATGGTGTCCAGAATTGCCATTTTTGGTTTTTTGTTCATCTGCTCCAAAACGCTCATTTGTACCAAAGGGTGCAAGTTGCCTAGCATAACCACTTCTGCGTCTTTGTAAGCTTCTGGAACTACAGGACTGAAATCAGCAAGTACGTTAAGTTCTGTTGCCAAAGTATCACGTGTGTTCATGTCATTGTGGTACTTGCCGCTCCAAAAAAAAGTTTTGCCTTCTTTTACAACTTCAACACCGGAAATGTCAATTTTTCTATCTGATAAAAAGTCTAAATACTCTTGAGGAAAATCGCCACCAACCACTGAAACAACTGCGGCATCTACATTAAATTGGGAAGCTGCCAATCCGATAAAAGTCGCAGCGCCACCCAATATTTTGTCTGTTTTTCCAAAAGGTGTTTCGATAGCGTCAAAGGCAACGGTACCTACAATTACTAATTTGCTCATAATCAGGTTTCAAAATTTGCTGCAAATATAAGGCTTTTTAGCCACGAATTCACGAATGTATTTTGATAAAAAAATCTTAACAAACTAAACATTTCCATGGAGATTCTAAAGAAAACTTACCTAAACTCATTTCTTATTTATAGAATATTGTTGTTTAAAAATAATTTTTAATTGATATATTGACCTACGTATATAATACGTATATTTAATTAAATTATATTTTATGTCATCACAAAAAAAACGAAAGGAAGTTGTTTTAGATGAGGAAACGCTTGCTATTCTTGAAGAAAAAGCAAAAAATCAAGGGAGGAATCTTAAGAATTACATGGAGTTTGTATTGAGGGAAGATGCTCATGCTTTTGAACCTTCTGAAGAATACAAAGATATGATGGACAGAATGATTGACAATCATCACAAGGGGAAAACTAATTATACCTCTTGGGATGACGTTAAAAAGGATATGATTTAATGTCTTTTTATATTAAATTAAGTGATGAAGCACGATTAGATTTAAGAGAAGCTAATATTTATTATTTGTCGATTTCAAAGAGTTTGAATTCTAAAATTAATCACGAATTATCGCAACCATTGAGCGAATAACCATTAATCCTAAGCATTTTCAAAAACGTTATCGCAATATCAAGATTGTTTTCACGAATACATTTCCATTTGGTATTCACTATTTAATCGAAGGAAACACAATCTATGTTCAAAGAATTATTCACCAAAAACGACTGTATGAGTAAATCACTTTCTCCCAAAAATCAGCGGGAGATTTCTCAAAATGTTGAATTCATTGAAATTTGATTCCATAAACAATATTTGAATATTTAGAAAATCATTTCTTTAATCAAATTACGTTTCGATATGACAACCAACGACAAAAAAGAAGAATTGATCAAATGGATTTGAGATCTTCAAGATAAAGATACCTTAGAGCAAATTTATCAATTCAGAAATTGAAAAGGAGAGATTTTGACAAAGCCATCGCTCAAGCTATTACCGTCAACGAACTTAAAGAGGAAACAGATGTTTATTTAAAATCGCTGGATTGGAAAAAGTAACCGTTTATTATAAGTCTGAGGTCGTTAACTATATTAATTATTTGGTTTATATCCTCTATAAAAACGAGTATTTTGGTTTTTTAGAAAGCGCGTTAGAGTACAAAAACAGCCTTATTGATTTTATCGAAGATAACATATCTACATTCTCAAGAAAACTTACCTCACTCAACTTAGCACATTTAGGAAGTTTTTACATGTTTTATAAAAGTAATAAAAGGACTTCCTGGTATATCTTCTTTGAGAAGAAAGTTCCTAAGTATTTGGTAACATTTATATCAAACCATCAAGCAATTTCTAGTTATTTCATATAATCACTTCCTCCCAAAATCCGCAGGAATTTCTCCCCAAGCCTTGGTTTCCCATTTCACGATAGTCGTATTGTAGGTGTTCGTTTTAAGCCAAGTCACTGCTCTGTCAACTAAATCGAATAATTCTTTATTTTTTTCATTTCTCGGTAACTTCGTATTACAAGTTTTCTTTCTGACCCAACTCATCGCAATTTTTGAGTCGGTGTACATGATACGTGAGCTTTCGTGTTTTTTGAGAAATGCCAAGCCATGAACAAGCGCTAAAAACTCGCCAATATTATTGGTGCCTTCCGGAAAAGGGCCTTGAATAAATAATTGTTTTTTTGTTTTAGTGTCCACACCTCTATATTCCATAATACCCGGATTCCCACTTGATGCAGCATCCACCGAAATGGAATTATAGTTAGGGAGGCCTATTTTTTCGAGTTGAGCTTTGGATAGCCCACTTGTAAAGCTTTTGGATTTCCCGATATAGTCAAAATAATTTCCGGCCAAGGCTTTTTGAGCTGCATCAAGAGTTTCAAAGGATTTGTATTGCGCGCCAGGATAATCTTTGATTTGGGCTTTGCAGTCGTTCCATTTTTCAAAGATGCCTGTTTTATGGCCTTTCCAGACGGCGTAGTATTTTTTCTTTTTACTCATATGTCATTCCCGTGAAGGCGGGAATCTAATTAAATTACTAATTATTTGTGATCGAGAATTACACCATTTGACACGAGTCAGGTGCAACTGCAAAAATCTGTATCCGTAGTTTTTTGGAGCTAAATTATTGTGATTTCAATAGTTCCTCCACAACTTTCGGAAAATGTGCCATCTCCAACTCATGGATTTTTGAAGCCACTGTTTCTGCACTATCTGAAGTGGTGACCTCACATTTCGCCTGAAAAATAATCGCACCTTCATCATAATGCTCATTGACATAATGAATGCTGATTCCGGTTTCAGTTTCATTATTGGCTACTACAGATTCGTGCACAAAATCCCCATACATGCCTTTCCCTCCATATTTAGGAAGTAAAGCAGGATGGATATTAATAACTTTATTTGGAAACTCATGAAGTATGAACTCAGGGAACTTCCATAGAAAGCCAGCCAAAACTATCAAATCGGGTTTTGATGCCTTTAAAATGTTGAGCACATCATTGCTTTGTGAAAATGCTATTCTGTTGAAGGAGAGCGCGCTCACTTTAAGGTTTTTGCAGCGATCTAAAACTTTGGCATGAGGATTGTTCGTCAAGACCTGAATGACAGAGCCAATATCATTGTTATGAAAATACTTGATTAAATTTTCAGCATTAGTACCACTTCCGGACGCAAAAATGACGATACGTTTCATCTGCAACTTTCTGTTTATAAATTATTATCCGCACAGTTTGTTGATATGCAGATGTCATTGGTTAGTAAATTAAAAAAATGTTCAGCAAAGTTCCGTAATCTCGTTTCATTTACAGATATTAGCTTCAAATTCTGAAACAAAAAAAAGAATAATAAATAACAATTAAGAGGTAAAATAGAAATACTTCATCGTATTTTCACTAAATTACAAACACATTCTAGCATATTCTAGAAATAAGAATGGGTTTTAAAATAAAGTTTTTTATTTTTGCCAATTAATAAAACTTAAAATTAAAAGATTATGTCAGACATTGCATCAAGAGTAAAAGCGATTATAGTAGACAAATTAGGTGTAGACGAGAACGAAGTTGTCACTGAAGCAAGCTTCACAAATGATTTGGGAGCAGATTCTTTGGATACTGTAGAATTGATCATGGAATTCGAAAAAGAATTTGATATCCAAATTCCAGATGACCAAGCCGAAAACATTGCTACAGTTGGTCAAGCTATCTCTTATATAGAAGCAGCAAAATAAGCAGTAAACTTTATGGAATTAAAGCGAGTTGTAGTTACTGGGTTAGGTGCTCTTACACCGATCGGGAATACCAAAGATGAATTTTGGGAAGCTTTGATCAGTGGTAAAAGCGGCGCTGCGCCTATAACTTATTTTGATACTGAAAAGTTCAAGACCAAATTTGCATGCGAACTAAAAAACTTTGAGCCGACCAAATTCATTGATAGGAAGATGGTGAACCGAATGGATCGCTTTACGCAATATGCCATGGTAGCTTCTGATGAAGCTATAGCAGATGCTAAATTGGATCTTAATGTGGTTGACAAACTTCGCGTTGGTGTCATTTGGGGCGCAGGTATTGGAGGGTTAGAGACTTTTCAGGATGAGGTTCTTAATTTTGCCGCTGGCGATGGAACCCCGCGTTTCAACCCTTTCTTTATTCCAAAGATGATTGCAGATATAGCTCCAGGTAACATCTCCATCAAACATGGGTTTATGGGACCTAACTATACTACGGTTTCGGCTTGTGCATCGGCTGCCAACGCAATGATTGATGCTCTAAACTATATTCGTTTGGGGTATTGTGATGTTATTGTGACTGGTGGAAGTGAAGCAGCGGTTACCATAGCAGGAATGGGAGGATTTAATGCGATGCATGCTTTATCAACAAGAAATGATAGTCCAGAAACAGCTTCGAGACCTTTTGACGCGACCAGAGATGGTTTTGTCTTGGGAGAAGGTGCGGGGGCGATTATCCTTGAAGAATATGAGCACGCAAAAGCAAGAGGCGCAAAAATATATGCTGAACTGGTGGGAGGCGGATTGTCTTCTGATGCTTATCATATGACGGCGCCACATCCAGAAGGAATAGGAGTTATTGCCGTAATGAAAAATTGTTTGGAAAATGCTGGAATGAAACCTGAAGATGTTGATCATATCAACACACATGGGACTTCCACACCTTTAGGTGATGTTGCCGAACTTAAAGCAATTACGGAAGTTTTTGGTAAACATGCCAAAAACATCAATATCAATTCAACAAAATCAATGACTGGTCATTTATTGGGTGCTGCAGGTGCTATTGAAGCTATTGCCTCAATTTTGGCGATGGAACACGGTATCGTACCCCCAACAATAAACCATGAGGTTGTAGATGAAAATATTGATCCACAGTTAAACTTAACACTTAATAAGGCTCAAAAGAGAACTGTTAATGTGGCTATGAGTAATACATTCGGATTTGGCGGTCATAACGCCTGTGTATTATTCAAAAAATTAGACTAAATCCCGAATGAATTACATTCGTAACATATTAAATTCCCGTTCTAATACTGACGGGAATTTTTTTTTGCAACTTCAAAAAATCCTAGGCTATAAACCTAAGGATAAGGATCTTTATGTCAAGGCGTTCACCCATCGTTCTATGAATATTAAGGACAAAAATGGGGTGGCACTTAATTATGAAAGACTTGAGTTTATTGGAGATGCTATGCTTGGTGCTGTTATTGCGGCTTACCTTTATAGCGAAGTGCCCGAGGGCGATGAAGGCTATTTGACAAAAATGCGTTCAAAAGTCGTAAGCCGGGAGCATCTTAATGAATTGGGGAAAGAATTGAAGCTCATTGATTTTGTCGAATCAAAAATCCCTACAAGCAATTTTGGAAGCAATATTCACGGGAACCTTTTTGAGGCCTTGGTTGGTGCGGTTTATTTGGATAAAGGCTATAAGCAATGCGAGAAATTCATCAACAAGAACGTCATCAACAAACATATCGATATTGAAACCCTTGAAGGGAAAGTCATCAGTTACAAAAGCTTGTTGATTGAATGGTGTCAAAAGGAAAAAAGTACTTTTGATTTTAATGTTTATGAAGACACGGGCAACGATAATATTAAACATTTTTCAGTTAAGCTATCCATTGATGGCAAAGTAATTTCAAAAGCAAGAGCGACCTCCAAAAAGAAAGCGGAAGAAAAGGCTGCTAAACGTGCTTTTTTCGCTTTTCAAAACAGGATAAATAGAGCTTTTAAGGAATAGATTTATTGCTTCTGATAAAAGTTACTAACTACAACGATTTCGAGTGGTCTGCCTGTTAAGAATATTCTAAACTTCATATTATACTTGGGATAAAGTGCTATCTTTACACTTCACGTTAGTATCACTATGGCGTTACACAAACTACTTGTAGACGATTTTTATGACGCTTCCTATTCGCTTTTAGCCATTCATTGTAGGTTGGAAGATTACAGATTAGCATATCTTCTCAATAAACATTTAAAACTAAACTTAAAGCGCCAACCTCAGGATTTGGACTACAGGTATTTTGCAGCGACTTATTCTATTTATGAATGGAATGATGAAGAACATTTTGCAACGTGGCATATGGTGTCTAACGTTTGTAAAAAGGAAGAAGATAGCTTGCAAAGCTCAGGTTCATTATTTTCGACTAATGAAAAGGTCCTGAAAACATACCACTTGTTACCAGAACTGAAAAATGTCGATTATTTGATTAAAATTTCAAATGATGACCGTTACTTTGATGAAAAGGAGATGCTTGAAAAAATTCAGGCGATTCCTCAAATTATAACTACTTACACAATAGACGTAGACCAATTAAAGTCTAAGGAAAATTTAATTTTTTGATTAATGCAAAAACGAAAAAAAACAAAAATAGTAGCCACACTAGGACCGGCTACAAGTACTAAAGCGGTATTAAAAGCAATGCTCGATGAGGGCGTGGACGTTTTTAGAATCAACTTTTCACACGCTGATTATGCCGATGTGGAAGAACGCGTCAATATGATTCGTGAACTCAATGATGAATTTGGATACAATGTCGCCATTTTGGCCGACTTACAAGGTCCGAAATTACGTGTGGGTGTTATGAAGGGCGATGTTATTGTCAATGAAGGCGATGAAATCATCTTTGCTACCGGTAAAAAGTTTGAAGGCACAAAAGAGCGTGTCTATATGACTTATGACCGATTTCCTCAAGACGCAAAACCAGGCGAACGCATTTTACTTGACGATGGAAAATTGATCTTTGAAGTGGTTTCGACGGATAAAAAATCCGAGGTTAAAGCCCGTGTCATCCAAGGTGGTCCATTAAAATCGAAGAAAGGCGTCAATTTACCAAACACCAATATTTCTCAGCCAGCCTTGACAGAAAAGGACATTGAAGATGCCATTTTTGCAATTAAGTTGAAAGTGGATTGGATGGCTTTATCTTTTGTGCGTCATGCTGAAGATTTAATGCAATTGGAAGAGTTGATTAAAAAGCATAGTGATCACAAAATTCCGATCATTGCGAAAATAGAAAAACCAGAAGCCGTTGAAAACATTGATAAAATAGTGGCTCATTGTGATGGTTTAATGGTGGCACGTGGCGATTTGGGTGTGGAAATTCCTGCAGAGGAAGTGCCATTGATCCAAAAGGAATTGGTATTACGCGCTAAACGTGCCCGTATTCCTGTAATCATTGCTACGCAAATGATGGAAACGATGATTACGAGTTTAACGCCAACACGAGCAGAAGTTAACGACGTTGCCAATTCCGTTATGGATGGTGCTGATGCCGTGATGCTTTCTGGAGAAACTTCGGTTGGACAATATCCTGTTCAGGTTATCAGACAAATGAGTAATATCATTAAAAGTGTTGAAGATTCGCCATTGATTAAAGTGCCGCAATCGCCTCCTCATATTCGTACCAAACGTTATATTACGAAGTCTATCTGTTATCATGCGGCTAATATGGCCAATGAAATTAATGCCAAAGCGATCTCAACCTTGACGAATAGTGGGTATACGGCATTTCAAATTTCAGCATGGCGACCAAGTTCACATATTTTAGTGTTTACGTCCAATAAACGCATTCTAACACAACTGAACTTGCTTTGGGGTGTTAAAGCATTTTTCTATGATAAGTTTGTCAGTACAGATGAAACTATTGAAGATGTGAATGCGATTGCATGTAAAAAAGGTTATTTGGAAACTGGAGACATGCTCGTGAGCTTAGCAGCAATGCCTATTCAAGAGAAGGGAATGGTAAACACCTTAAGAATTACTGAGATTACTAATTGTAGTTTTTAGAGTTCAAAAGTTTAAAGCATTTAGCTTTTAAATATACAAACCTCATAGTCTTTCAATGGCTTTGAGGTTTTTTGTTTTTGATTTATTGCAGAAATTACCAGTGAGATGAGTTTTTGAAGTTTCAACCTTTGAGACAATTGTTCGGCTTATAAAGTCGCGGATTAGCAAATGGATCTTAAAGATTATAGTGGGGATAGTGGTTCTGAATACAACGCCATTACATTTAAATACAGTTTGCGCTTTAAAAAGAAAATTTTAATTGGACATTCACACTTTTTTCTGGTTGAAGTTTCGACTTTGATTTTGGGTCTTCAGTATTCAAATTAGATAATGAAATACCCAATAATCTTACAGAATTGTTCATCTTTTCTTGGTATAGCAAATCTTTCGCAGTTTCAAGAATAATATCTTTATTACTGACAAAATAAGGCAAAGTTTTACTTCTGGTTTGTAGCGTGAAATCGCTATACTTTATTTTTAAAGTCACTGTTTTTCCCGAAACTTTACTTTGTTCCAAGCGTTTTGCGACTTCTTTGGCGATTTTTTCTAACTTTTGGAGCATAAAGATTTCGCTTGATAGATTTTCATTGAAGGTGCGCTCGGCAGCCAATGATTTCCGAATGCGGTTGGGTTTAACAGCACTATTGTGGATGCCTCTAACAAGCTGGTAATAATAGCTGCCTGATTTTCCAAAATGCTCTTCAAGATAGTCCAAGGTTTTTGATTTCAAATCGCTTCCCAGAAATATCCCCAATTGGTACATTTTATCTGCCGTGACCTTTCCTACGCCATGAAATTTTCGGATATCCAATGTCT
>NZ_JBDSLS010000259.1:0-9381 GCF_039916245.1 Gelidibacter sp. | reverse complement strand
CCTTGGGCGTCGGCATTTGGATTTCAAAAAGAGCATCCAAAGGCTTGGATTCTTACTTCTTAGGAGGTAAAACCATCAAATGGTATTATTTAGGATTGAGCAATGGCTCGGGAATGTTTGATATTTCCGGAACAGCTTTAATGGTGGGATGGCTTTTCCTTTATGGCGCAAAAAGCTTTATGCTGATGTGGCTATGGCCGATTTGGAACCAGATTTTCATCATGATGTTTTTGGCCGTCTGGATTAGACGTTCCAATATCATGACGGGTTCTGAATGGATTTTAACGCGTTTTGGCGATGATAAAGCCGGTAGAGCTTCACACAAAATTGTCGCGCTTTTTGCAGTCGTAGCCGCTATCGGATTTATTGCCTATTTCTTTGAAGGGGTTGGTAAATTCCTGACCGTCATCTTGCCTTGGGATTTAGCATTGACTATAGGAACTTCTGAAATATTTACCTCAGAACAATCCTATGCCTTAATCATTATTTTTCTGACCACGCTTTACACAATAAAAGGCGGAATGTTTTCCGTGGTTGCCACTGAGGTTTTACAATATGGTATTATGGTTTTGGCGGGGATTTTAGTGGCCGCTTATTCATTTTTTGCTTTTACGGATGTAGAGGTTACCAGTGTGATTTCAACAGAATGGAAAAACATCTTTTTCGGATGGGAATTGGATACCCATTGGGATTCAAAATATCAGGCCTTTAATGATTTGGTCGATTCCGAAGGTTATAAAATGTTTGGAGCTTTAATTGGCATGAGTCTTTTTAAAGGCTTTTTTGCAAGTATTGCAGGACCAACGCCGAGCTTTGATATGCAACGTATTTTGTCAACCAAAACGGTTAAAGAAGCGGCTTACATGGCCGGTTTTACAAACTTAATCTTGTTTATTCCTCGCTATTTATTAATTGGAGGCATCGTCGTTATCGCTTTGGTGGTATTGGCTCCAGGAATGGCGGCAGATCCGAATTTGACCGGTGGCAACTTGGAAATTTTATTACCCCAAGTTATTAATTTCCATGTGCCTGTCGGTATTAAAGGATTGCTTTTGGCCGGACTGTTGGCAGCATTTATGTCCACCTTTTCAGCTTTTGTGAATGCCGGTCCTGCTTATATTGTTAATGACATTTATAAGAAATATTTTAAACCAGAAGCGACCGACCAACATTATATCAAAGCGAGTCATATTGCTTCTTTTGCCGTGGTTGCGCTTGGCGTATTTATGGGCTTTTTTGCTGATTCTATCAACTCCTTGACCTTATGGATTACGAGCTCGTTATTTGGTGGTTATGTGGCGGCCAATTTCTTAAAATGGATTTGGTGGCGCTTTAATGGTTGGGGCTATTTTTGGGGCATGTTTTCGGGTTTGATTATTGCCAGTTTACAGTTTTTCTTGGATCAAAATAAAGCACATTTTACAGAAGGCACTTGGCTTTATGATTTATCACATGTATCGGCAATCTACTTGTTTCCACTCATATTTGGAGTGTCGCTTTTAGGGTCTTTCTTAGGAACTTATTTAAGTAAACCAACCGATATGAACGTCCTGAAATCATTCTATGCCAACGTCCATCCCTGGGGATTCTGGAAACCAGTTTTAAAAGAATTAAAGAAAGAGAATCATCCTATTGAAAAGAATTCTGAGTTTTGGTCAGACATGTTCAATTGTGTTATCGGTATCGTTTGGCAATCGAGTATGATTGTGCTGCCGATCTATTTTATTATCCGCGATTATCCTAAGGCGTTTATTTCTTTAGGTGTATTTTTGTTAACCTCAATAATTTTGAAGTTTACTTGGTTGGATAAGGTTAGGAAAATTCCGAATTAGGGGAAATAGAATTAAGTACAAAGAATTAAGTACAAGGTATCAAGAACAAAGAAAATAGATATTAGAATATAGATTAAGTTTTATCAATTTGGAAACTTGAAACCAGAAACTAGCTTGCCCGTCCGAAGCTTTGGCGAAGAGGAGAAATAGTATAAAGTATTAAGTACAAAGTATCAAGAACAAAGAACAAAGAAAAATAGATATTAGAATATAGAATAGTAAAAAGTATTAGGTTTTAGCAATTTAGAAACTTGAAACCAGAAACTAGAAACAAAAAAACAAAAAAAATATGAGTACAATTCCTTGGCAAGATAAACCGGAAGGTTGCAATGATGTAGTTTGGAGATATTCTGAAAATCCTGTAATTAACAGGTATGATATTCCGTCATCGAACAGTATTTTTAACAGTGCCGTAGTGCCATTTGAAGGTGGTTTTGCTGGTGTTTTTAGATGTGATAACAAAGCTGTGCAAATGAATATTTTTGCTGGCTTTAGTAAAAATGGGATTGATTGGGAAATCAATCACGATCCGATCGTGATGCAAGCGGGCAATACCGAAATGATAGAATCTGATTATAAATATGATCCAAGAGTTGTTTGGATTGAAGATCGTTATTGGATTACTTGGTGTAATGGGTACCACGGGCCAACGATTGGGATAGCTTATACCTACGATTTCAAAGAGTTTTTCCAATGTGAAAATGCATTCTTGCCTTTCAATAGAAACGGCGTGTTATTTCCACAGAAAATCAATGGCAAATATGCGATGTTAAGTCGCCCGAGTGATAACGGTCACACACCTTTCGGCGATATTTATATTAGCTATAGTCCAGATATGAAATATTGGGGCGAGCACCGTTGCGTGATGAAAACCACGCCTTTTGAGGATAGTGCTTGGCAATGTACCAAAATTGGCGCAGGTCCAATTCCAATTTTGACCGATG
This sequence comes from Gelidibacter sp., assembly GCF_039916245.1. Taxonomy (GTDB): domain Bacteria; phylum Bacteroidota; class Bacteroidia; order Flavobacteriales; family Flavobacteriaceae; genus Gelidibacter. Next base: position 6,605 of record NZ_JBDSLS010000259.1, on the reverse strand, counting down.
AAGGTTGGTTGATGATCTATCACGGTGTTATCAATACCTGCAACGGGTTCCGTTATGCGATGGGTGCTGCTATCCTTGATGAAAATGAGCCAGACAAAGTGAAGTATAGAACCAAGCCTTATTTATTAGGGCCAGCAGAACTTTATGAAACCACCGGCGATGTTCCAAATGTGGTGTTCCCATGTGCGGCGTTGCATGATATCAAAGAAGATAAATTAGCCATTTATTATGGTGCTGCGGATACGGTCGTAGCCATGGCCTTCGGTAAATTGAGCGAAGTAGTACAGTTCACAAAAGATAATAGTTTATAAGTTTTTCAGACCTGTCAGGTTTTCAAAACCTGACAGGTCTTTCACTTCGCAGAATGTGATAAAGAAGATTTATATAAACTCATCTTAAACCTATCGTCCCTGTATTTAAACAGGGGCGATTTATTAATTTTATCGAACATCAATAAATAACCAATTATGTGTTTAAAGTATAATTTTTTGACCGCGTTTTTATTGGTTGCTACCACAGCAACTTTTGCGCAATCAAAAAACACCATCACTCCTGAAACTTATATCGCTTATCATACTTCTGAAAGTATAGAAGTCGATGGAACTGATGCCGATGCATCCTGGAATAAAGTCGATTGGACCAAACCTTTTATTGATATTGAAGGCGTCAAAAAACCGATGTATAACACTCAGGTTAAAATGCTATGGGACGATACTTATTTCTACATATTGGCGAAAATGGAAGAACCTCATGTTTGGGCAGATATCACAGAACACGACGCGATAATTTTTCATAATAACGATTTCGAAGTTTTTGTAGATCCTAATGGAGATACCTTTAATTATTACGAAATCGAAGTCAATGCCATCAATACGGTTTGGGATTTATTCGTTTCAAAACCTTACCGCGAAAACAATGTGGTTTTAAATGATTGGACCGCTACGGGGATGAAATCAGCCATCACGATAGATGGTACATTGAATAATCCAAATGACACTGACAAAGGCTGGACGCTTGAAATGGCCATTCCATGGAGTGTTTTTAAAACCGCTTATTTTGAACAAAATGTTCCAAAAGATAATTTCTGGCGCGTGAATTTCTCAAGAGTGAATTGGGATCATCAAATTACCGATGGCAAATACGGACGTAAAAAAGATGCCAAAGGCGACTACCTTCCAGAATACAATTGGGTTTGGTCATCACAAGGCGTCATCAATATGCATGAACCAGAAAAATGGGGTTATGTCTATTTTTCTTCCAAAGAAGTAGGCGCTAAGGATACGTTCGAAATTCCTAAAGATGAAAAAATCAAATGGGAATTATTTACCTTATACCGTGCTCAAAAACAATATTTTGAAGCTCATAATAAATGGTCGACTTCTATTGCTAAATTATCCTCATCGCCCATAGTGGTAGATGGAAAAACCATCACACCAAAATTGGAAAATCATAGTTTTGGATGGGCCATTTCAGTGAAAAGTCCATTTACAAATAAGGTGATGGTTATAAGGGAGGACGGAAAATTCGTCATAAACTAAAATTGGAATTGCAAAGACCTGTCAGGTTTTTGAAGCCTGACAGGTCTGAAAATAGAAACATTATGAAACTGATTAAATTAATTTTTCTTTTGCCATTGTTTTTTGCATGTAATAATGCCACCGAAAAACAGGAAATAAATCCAGAAACATCAAATAAGGAGTTTTCAAAAAACGCCATACCGGTTGAAGATCTAAAAATCATCGGATACGCCGCTGGATATGAAGATTATGATTTTTCAAAAATAGCTGCCTCAAAACTCACGCATATCAATTTTGCTTTTGCAAATATTGTCGAAGGCAAAGCGGCATTTGAGTTGGAAACTGACGCTGCTAAAATTGCGACGTTGATTGGTCTTAAATCGAAGAATCCTGATTTAAAAGTTCTGTATTCTGTGGGCGGTTGGGTTTGGTCAGATCAGTTTTCGACCATGGCGGCTTATGATGATTCGCGCAAGAAATTTGCAGCCAGTTGTGTGGAGCTTTTGAAAAAGCATGCCTTTGATGGCGTTGATTTGGATTGGGAATATCCAGGACAACGCGCGGAAGACAATGATTTCCGTCCGTCAGATAAAGATAATTTCACTTTGCTTTTGGCGGAAATTCGTAAGGCTTTAGATGTGCAAGGAGAAAAAGACAATACACATTATTTATTGACCATAGCCACCGGCGCAGATCAACCTTATATTGATCACACCAATTTAGGAGAGGCTCATAAATATCTTGATTTTATCAATGTGATGGGTTACGATTTTTACCAAGGTTGGATGTTCCAAACCGGACATCACGCCAATTTACATCCTTCTGACAAAGAAAAATATGGTGGCAATAGCGGAGTAGAATCTATTGACAGACATATTAAAGCTGGAGTTCCTGTCGAAAAGCTGGTTCTGGGCATTCCTTTTTACGGCAGACAATGGCAGAAAGTAGAATCTACAGATCAACCCTTGTATGCGTCCGCAAACGAAGGTGGCTATATCATTTCCTACTGGGAAATTCTTGAAAAAATAAAATCAGGAAACTATGAGAAATTATATGACGAGTCTGCAAAAGCCTCTTACCTCTGGAGTGCGACAGATAACGTGTTTATATCATGGGAAACACCAAAGGAAATAAAGCTCAAAGCAGCTTACATTAAAGAAAAAGGTTTGGGAGGCGCGATGTTCTGGGAATATAGTCTCGACAAAGACCAAGAACTATTAAATACACTTTTTGAAAATTTAAAGTGATTTTTCTATGATTCAATCCATTCCGATGAAGGCTAATTACATCTTATTTATGCTATCTATTTTAGTGTTTTATGGCTGTAATCAGCAGGTTGAGAAAATACCGGCAACGCTATTAACACCTGCAAAAACGATAGATACTGCTTTTAAATTCGGAACATGGATTACGTCTAGTAAAAACAAATCGAATGCCGATTATACAGCCGAATTCAAACGCTATAAGGAAGGCGGTATTGACGAACTTCTAATCAATACGTCCACCGATCCTAAGGAATTGGAGCGCTTGGTGTCAATTGCGGCCAAAGAAGGTCTAAAAGTCCATGCCTGGATGTGGGCCGTGAATCGTCCTGGCGATACCGTCGCTCAAAAACATCCCGAATGGTATATGGTAAGTCGAGATGGGAAATCATGTTTTGATACGCAGCCTTATGTCAATTATTACCAATGGTTATGTCCTACCAGAGAAGAATCACGAAACCATATTTTAGGTTTGGTCGAAAAAATGGCAAAAGTAGAGGGCATTGAAAGTGTGCATTTGGATTATATCCGCTTTCCAGATATTTTCTTGCCGATTGGTTTATTGCCGAAATACAATTTGAAGCAAGACATGGAAATGGCCGAATATGATTTCTGCTATTGCGACGTTTGCATCAGCGAATTTGAAAAAATCCATCATAAAAATCCGTTGGAAAGTGAAAATACGGCCATCGATATGGAATGGAAAAACTTCCGATTAAACGCCATCCGAAACTTGGTTAATGAGGCGTATGACATCGTTCATAAACACAATAAAAAATTAACGGCAGCGGTTTTTCCTTATCCAGAAATGGCAGATCATATGGTGCGTCAGCGCTGGGATAAATGGAATATTGATGACGTCTATCCGATGATTTACCACGGATTTTATAATGAAGAAATCGATTGGATCGGCTACGCCACTAAACAAGGTGTTACTGATGTGAAATCAGAAAATATGGGCATTAATACTGGGGTGTACTTGCCACCGTTTACTTCTGCCGAAGAATTAAAAAAGGCGATTCATTACGCCAAGGATAATGGCGCCAAAGGTGTGACGTTTTTTGACGGCCCTGTCTTAACCGACGCCTATTTAAAAGCCATCAAGGAAACAAAAGAAAGTTTTAATAAAAAATAAATTAATCAAAATCCTGTTGGATGATGCTGTACAAAGCGTTAAACCTTATCAGATTTAATATTAATAAAGAATAGAAAATAAAAAATATTACTCATGTCAAACCAGAAATCCTATCGCTCCGCATTTATTCTATTGACCATTCTATTTTTCCTTTGGGGATTTATTACGGTCTTGGTTGATTCTTTAATTCCGCGTCTTCGTGAACTGTTTGAATTATCCTATTTCCAAGCAGGTTTAGTACAATTTGCATTTTTTGGTGCCTATTTTTTATTGTCCGTTCCGGCCAGTTATATTCTTTCAAAAATTGGTTATAAACGAGGTATTGTTGTAGGACTCTTAACTATGGCCGTCGGGTGTTTGTTATTTTATCCAGCAGCCTCGTATCGTGTGTTCGGCATTTTTATGCTGGCCTATTTTATTTTAGCCGCAGGAATTACCTTCTTGCAAGTGGCTGCTAATCCTTTTGTAGCCGTATTGGGTTCTGAAGATGGCGCTTCAAGCCGTTTGAATCTGTCGCAAGCCTTTAATTCTTTGGGAACAGCGGTAGCGCCAGCCGTTGGTGCTCTGTTTATTTTGAGCGATGTGATCAAAAGCAAAGATGAAATCGCAGTATTAGACAATACGGCAAAAGAAGCCTATTTAGCATCGGAAGCTGCCGCCGTGCAAACCCCATTTTTAGGTTTGGCACTGTTTATCGGTTTAATCGCGATCATATTTTTGTTTGCAAAATTGCCACAAATGATTTCAGAAACCTCCACCGGAACTTATAAAGAAGCTTTCAAAAACAAGAAATTGATGCAAGGCGTCTTAGGAATTTTCTTTTATGTTGGTGCTGAAGTGGCTATTGGTAGTTATTTGGTCAACTACTTTTTAGATATGAATTTGGTGTCGGTCATTAAGGAAAGCGGGGTCATGAGATCCATTGCAGAAACCATCCTAAACTCTGGATTGGCTGATAAAGACGATAAAGCTGTGGTAGGTGTTTTCGTAACCTTTTATTGGTCGGGCGCTATGATTGGTCGCTTTGCTGGGGCGTATTTAACGAGAGTTATGAAGCCAGGTAAAGTTTTGGCCATTTTTGCGACTATTTCTATTGGTTTGATTGTATTATCTATTAGCACTGTGGGCTTAGTGAGTATGTGGAGTATTTTGGCCGTTGGTTTATTCAACTCCATTATGTTCCCAACCATTTTCACTTTGGCAATTGATGGCATCGGCCATTTAAAACCTAAAGCTTCCGGATTGTTGTGTACTGCCATTGTTGGCGGTGCAATCATTCCACCAGCATTTGGTTTTTTAACAGATATCATCGCGTTCAAAAATGCCTTATTGATTATCGTTTTTTGCTATGCATATATTGTTTGGTTTGGCTATAAAAATGGGAAGGCAAAGGTGGTTGTCGCCTAAGATTTTAAATAACTTATTATTGATTAACAATTAATAATAAGCATACGAATAATTCCTCCCCTTTTTTCAAGGGGAGGTGCCCTTGGGCGGAGGGGTTAGGCGGAGGGGTTCTTAGGTAGAAGAGTTCCTCTTTAATAATAAAACGATTAGTGATCTAGTAAAATAAAAATTAATGAAGAAATTTGGTTTGATATATGTGTGCTTTGTTTTTCTCTTGTTTCAGTGCAAAGAATCTAAAGAGGTAATAGACCAAGTTAAACTCACCTCGTTTGTCAATCCGTTCATTGGAACCGACGGCCCAGGAAATACCTATCCCGGAGCAACTGTTCCTTTTGGAATGGTGCAATTAAGTCCAGATATTGGAATTTCAGGATGGGATCGGATTGCGGGTTACTTTTATAAAGATTCCATAATTACTGGATTTTCACACATGCATTTATCGGGAACCGGCGCAGGCGATCTTTACGATATCTTAGTGATGCCGACGAATAGTCGCTTTTCAGAACGCATCGAAGCCAATCACTTTAAACCTTTTTCAAGTTTCTCCCACGACCATGAATCGGCATCTCCAGGCTATTATTCGGTAGATTTATTGGATTACGGCATCAAAGCCGAACTTACCGCAACGGAAAGAACAGGCATCCATAAATACACTTTTCCACAAGATGATAATTCGCAAATTCATATCGATTTAGGTTATGCCTTAAATTGGGACAGCCCGACCGATACGCATATTAACGTGGTGGATAATTCGACTATTGAAGGCTATCGCAAATCGACAGGCTGGGCAAAAGACCAACGTGTGTATTTTGTGATTAAACTTTCAAAGCCTTTTGATTCGTATCAGATATTTAAAAATGATACGCTTACAACGTCGCCGGTTACTGGAAAAAATACCAAAATCATCTTAAATTACGCAACTTCAGAAGGCGAAGCCATCGTCTTAAAAACGGGATTATCCTCCGCAGACATTGCAGGAGCTCATAAATCTATAGAAATAGAAGCCCCAAATTTTGATTTTGAAGTTTTAAAAAATGAAGCAGAAGCCAAATGGGAAGCGGAACTCAGTAAAATCAAGATTACGATAGCCGACGAAACGAAAAAGAGTATTTTCTATACGATGTTGTACCAATCGATGTTGGCGCCAACCTTATTAAGTGACCATAACGGAAATTATAAAGGCGCTAACGACCTAACCATGAAAGCCGATGGTTTTGATCGCTATGATACGTTTTCACTTTGGGATACCTATCGCGCAGCACATCCATTATACACGATTTTGCA
>NZ_JBDSLS010000258.1:0-10945 GCF_039916245.1 Gelidibacter sp. | reverse complement strand
AACGAAATGGACCTGATGAATGAATCCTTGCCAGAAATGACACACTTCGTGTTACCCGGCGGACATCAAACTGTGTCATTCTGTCACATAGCACGTTGTGTGTGCCGTCGGGCCGAGCGTTTGGCTTCTGCACTCAATGATTTAGAGCCTTTCTATCCTGAGACATTGATGTATTTAAACCGATTATCGGATTACCTATTTGTGTTGGCACGAAAGTTGTCTCATGACCTACACGCTGACGAAATTCAATGGATTCCTCAAAAAGAATAGCAAGGTTATTTGGCAGTTATATTTTTTTTGATTATATACTAGGAATCAAGAAATTATGTAATAATTACACGTTCTTTTTATTAATTATGAAATAATTCATTTTTTACTTGATTTAATGAACAAAAAATTTATTTTTGCAAAAATTTAAATGAATAACAAATGTATTGGACACTAGAACTAGCATCGTATTTAAGTGATGCACCTTGGCCAGCCACCAAAGACGAATTGATAGATTACGCTATCCGTACTGGTGCACCTTTAGAAGTGGTTGAAAATTTGCAAGCTATTGAAGACGAAGGCGATTCTTACGATTCAATAGAAGAAATTTGGTCAGATTACCCAACCGATGAAGATTACCTCTGGAATGAGGATGAATATTAGATAAATCTAAAGAATAGTTAAAAAGTCTCCTCAAGAGACTTTTTTTGTGCGCTATTTTTTAATAAACCTAGCACAAACCGTATATTTGTGAGCCTTAAACGGTAAACACAGCATACAAACGACATATTTATATTAATGCACACTGAGCTTGTCGAAGTGTAAATAAGAACACCTTATGAGTTTTTTAGATTCAGTATTAAAGGTATTTGTTGGCGATAAATCCAAACAGGATGTCAAAGCCATCACTCCTATTGTAGAAAAAGTTAAAAGCTTCGGAAAAGCTATGGAAGCCTTATCGCATGACGAATTAAGGGCAAAGACCGATTTTTTCAAAGCGAAGATTGCCGAAGCACGACAACCTTTTAATGAGACTATTGAAAAACTTCAAAAAGAAGCAGAAACCACAGAAGACATTGATGAACGTGAGGATATTTATCTTAAAATAGACAGTATTAAAGATGATATCTATAAAGTTACAGAAGAGGTTCTAAACGATATTTTACCAGAAGCCTTCGCAGTTGTTAAAGAAACCGCAACACGTTTTGTAAACAATTCTTCGATCGCAGTAACCGCAAGTGCTTTTGACCGTGCAGTTTCTGGAAGAAAGGATTATGTGACCTTAGAGGATGACGTAGCCATTTGGGCAAACTCTTGGGATGCCGCCGGAAAACCAATTACTTGGGACATGATTCACTATGACGTGCAGCTTATTGGTGGTGTGGCACTTCATCAAGGTAAAATTGCCGAGATGCAAACTGGAGAAGGTAAAACCCTTGTGGCGTCACTTCCAATGTACCTCAACGCCCTCGCCGGAAAAGGCGTGCACTTAGTTACGGTCAACGATTACTTGGCCAAACGTGATAGCGCGTGGATGGCCCCTATATTTGAATTTCACGGCATGAGCGTGGATTGTATTGATTACCATCAACCAAATTCCGCAGCACGTAAAAAAGCATACAACGCCGATATTACTTACGGAACGAACAACGAATTTGGATTCGATTATTTGCGTGATAATATGGCACATTCGCCTGACGATTTAGTACAACGTCCGCACCATTACGCAATTGTGGATGAGGTGGATTCCGTTTTAGTGGATGACGCTCGTACGCCATTGATTATTTCTGGGCCAATTCCGCAAGGCGAACGTCATGAATTTAATGAACTAAAACCGAAAGTTGATGCTATTGCAGCCGTTCAACGTCAATATTTGACTGGCGTTTTGGTGGAAGCCAAAAAACTGATTGCTGAAGGCAATATGAAAGATGGTGGTTTTAAATTATTACAAGTTTACCGAGGGATTCCTAAAAACAAAGCCTTGATCAAGTTCTTAAGTGAAGACGGGATCAAGCAACTCCTTCAGAAAACTGAAAATCACTACATGCAGGATAATAACCGTGAGATGCCAAAAATCGACGCGGATCTGTACTACGTGATTGACGAAAAAAATAATCAGGTTGAATTATCCGATAAAGGTGTTGATTTCCTTTCTGGTAACGATGATCCGAATTTCTTCGTGATGCCAGAAATCGGAATGGAGATTTCAAAAATTGAATCTCAAAACCTTTCTAAAGAAAAAGAAGCGGAAGCTAAAGAAGAATTATTCAGGGATTTCGGTATCAAATCCGAACGTATCCACACCTTGAACCAATTATTAAAAGCTTACGCCCTATTTGAAAAAGACATTCAATATGTGGTCATTGACAATAAAGTCATGATTGTTGATGAGCAAACAGGTCGTATCATGGATGGACGTCGCTATAGCGATGGTTTGCACCAAGCGATTGAAGCCAAAGAAAACGTAAAAATTGAAGCTGCTACCCAAACTTTTGCAACGGTAACGCTTCAAAATTACTTCAGAATGTACCGCAAATTAGCGGGGATGACAGGTACTGCTGTTACTGAAGCTGGAGAGTTCTGGGAAATCTACAAATTGGATGTGATTGAAATTCCAACCAACAGACCTATTGTTCGTGATGACCGTGAGGATTTGGTTTACAAAACCAAGCGCGAAAAGTACAACGCCGTTATTGATGAAGTCACTAAATTATCGGAATCAGGTCGTCCAGTTTTAATTGGAACAACCTCTGTTGAAATCAGTGAGTTATTAGGTAAGATGTTAACCTTACGTAAAGTGCCTCATAATGTATTGAACGCGAAACTCCATAAAAAAGAAGCAGATATTGTTGCTGAAGCTGGAAAACCAGGACAAGTAACCATTGCTACCAACATGGCGGGTCGTGGTACGGATATAAAGTTAATAGATGAGATTAAAAAAGCAGGCGGTTTGGCCATTGTAGGTACAGAACGCCATGATTCGCGTCGTGTTGACCGACAGTTGCGTGGTCGTGCCGGACGTCAGGGAGATCCAGGAAGTTCACAGTTTTATGTGTCTTTAGAAGATAATTTAATGCGATTGTTCGGAAGTGAGCGTATTGCAAAAATGATGGATAGAATGGGCTTACAGGAAGGCGAAGTCATTCAGCATTCTATGATTTCAAAATCCATTGAGCGTGCACAGAAAAAAGTTGAAGAAAATAACTTTGGTGTCCGTAAGCGTTTATTGGAATATGATGATGTCATGAATGCCCAACGTGAAGTTATCTACAAACGTCGTCACAATGCGTTGCATGGCGAACGTTTACGCGTCGACATTGCGAATATGATTTATGATACTTCAGAAAACATTTCGCAAACCAACAAAGCTTCAAACGACTTTAAGAACTTTGAATTTGAACTGATTCGTTATTTCTCCATGAGCTCGCCGATTACAGAGGCAGAATTCGGCAAAATGTCAGATCAGGAAATTGCTGGAAAAATATACAAAGCAGCTTTCAGCCATTATAAAGAAAAAATGCAGCGTAATGCCGATATGGCTTTCCCTGTGATCAAAAACGTTTACGAAACACAGCGTGATAAATTCAAGCGTATTGTGGTGCCGTTTACTGATGGCGTTAAGAATTTACAAGTCGTTACCGATCTTGAAAAAGCTTATGAAACCCATGGTAAACAGTTGATCAATGATTTTGAAAAGAACATTACCTTGGCCATTGTTGATGATGCTTGGAAAACGCATTTACGCAAAATGGACGAATTGAAACAATCAGTTCAGTTGGCAGTCCATGAGCAAAAAGATCCGTTGTTGATCTACAAGTTTGAGGCGTTTGAATTGTTTAAGGTGATGATTGACCAAGTGAATAAAGATGTGATCTCCTTTTTATTTAAAGGTGAATTGCCATCAGAATCCACGGATGCCATTCAGGAAGCACGTCAAGTACGTTCTAAAGAAAAACTAGAAACCAACAAGGAAGAAATCCCGAATTTGGACGAGCGCTCTAATCAAAGCAGGGCTGCAGGCAATACACAACGTCAAGAAGTGGTAGAAACCATTGTACGCGACAAACCAAAAATTGGTCGTAATGAGCAAGTTACCATCAAACATGTATTGAGTGGTGAAAACAAATCTTTAAAATACAAACAAGCAGAGCCTTTATTAGCTAAAGGGGATTGGGTGTTGACTGAAGAATAACAAATTCCTGCGGAGGCAGGAATCTCGTTAATAAAAAATCCTGATATCATAAGATGTCAGGATTTTTTTGCGTTTTAAGACCTTCAAACGATTAGTCTACATCTTTAGTTCTATTGTTAAATTTGAACAAGCAAATATTCCGCTATTGCGTTGACACAACTGTGAATTCCGCTTCATTTATTTCCACACTAAACTTAACATTTGCTTTTAATGCTCCAAAAACTTTTAAAATAGTTTCTATCGTAACATTTTTTGTATTTCGCTCCAATTTTGAAATTTGTGATTTCTGTACGCCGATTAATTCGCCAAGCTGCTCCTGTGTGAGTTTGCGTTCTTTTCGGACGGATTTTATCATATCTCCCAAAACTTCCAGTCGGAGGTCAAATTCATATTTATCACGTTCCTTAGTTCCAATTTTACCAATGTCTTGGTCCTTCATTTGATCAAGCGTCATCATTTTCATTTTTCTGTTTTTTGCATCCATAACATTACTCTTTTTGGTCAAAATATTCTGCTCTAATTTTTATTGCTTTTTCAATATCAGCTTTAGGGATTTTATCCGTTTTCTTAACGATTCCGTGAGTAGAAAGGACGAGTGTTTCAACTTTATCACTTTTGTCCCAAAATGCGAGAAGTCTGAATTGAAGTTTGTTGTATTTTGTTCGGAATTCCCAAATGTCTCCGCTTAACTTTTTGAACAATTTAGGATCATTTTCCAATTTCGATTTGTCTAAATTATAATAGATCTTCTGTTTGGTTTTAGAGTCTAAACTGGCCATAAAGTCGATTGCTTGATCGAGGAAGACAATTTCAAATTTTGGTTTCATTCAGTTCATTTGTTCGTTTTAAATAACAAATATACACCTAAAAGTTGAACTATATGGAAACTTTTGACGCGTTTTTTGCTAAAGGCAATTAGGGTGATAATGCAAAAAAGACCTCACAGGTTTTTAAAACCTGTGAGGTCTCTTGAATAAAAAAAATCCTGATAACATAAGATGTCAGGATTTTTTGGTTTTGTGATTTCTCTAATCTAAAATTGATAGATACAAAAGAAAGTGACTACATCGTAATGTCACGATAAGCAATCTCGTCATCTAACTATAAAAGTGGTGTGCTTTTTAAATTGATCAAACCCTCTTTAGGCCCGTTCAATGGTCTTTTGGTACGTAGATAGCGATTGACATTATACGCGTCATAATTTGGCGCATCCTTATCAACACTATTTATTTTAACGCGGCCGGCAGAGTGAATAAATTCATTATTACCAATCCACATGCCTACATGCACTACTCGTTCTTTAGTTGAGTCCGTTGCTTTAGTCCCAAAAAACAATAAATCTCCAGGAAGAAGATCTTTAAAATTCTTAGTATCATCAATTTGCTCTCCCGTGTGTATTTGCTGTGAAGCGTCTCTCGGCAAAACAATTCCATTTAAGAAATAGATAGTTTTAGTAAAACCGCTACAATCCACACCTTTTGGCGACGTTCCGCCCCATAAATAAGGCAAGCCCATCAAACTCTTTGAAGTGGCTACCAAATTTTCTTCCGATGGATCAGCTTGTGATATCCACGAGTCATAAAGCTCAGCTTCATTTTTATTGATAAATGCAATCCTTTGATCAGGATAAGAAACTTTGTAAAAACCTTTCTCCTCGCCTAGAATCTGTAAAATCCCCCCTGCCACAATATCAGAAACTACTTGTGATGCTGTATTAGGTTCAGAATAACTGCTCCCGCTGATGTTCGTATAAATCAATTTAGGCTCCTTTTTCCATTGCTCAAGTTCGGCTTCGGTAATCGGTTCAACGCCACCATTGTCAACCCACGATAAATAATGATCTGGGGTTTGGATTAATAACCAACTTCCATCGTTTTTCAAAATTTTTACCGGAGTTCCTAAAGTAGCCTGAGTAGCCAATTCAGCCGAATGTTTTGGCTGACTTCTCAAATTGGCCACGGATATGGTTACCAAGCCTCTTGTTTTATCGGCCAATTTGGCTGCTGGCAAAAGCTGAATACTATCTACATATTCAATTTTAGCATTTTCAAGATTACTTTTCAAAGTCGCCACCGCATCTGGCAAATTGCTTTCGCCTTTTAAAATGTATGCGTTACCGCTTTTTTCTGCATTGACATCAAAGAGAGCAACTCTTTTATCTGGAGCATATTGGGTTTTAACAACTTCTATTTCATCGGTCAAATACTCCTTGTTTTCAACTTTGTCTGTGCAACTAAGCACGCCTCCAAGAAGTAAAAGGGAAAAACCTAATTTTGCTATTTTCTGTGCCATTTCTATTTTGTTTTTAAAAACAGCAAAATATAAAATTATACCATTCTTTTATAGATTCTTAACATACTTTTTAAACAGATGCTGTTGTTTATGAAGTTTACTTTCTAAAAACACAACAATACACCAAGAACTGCTACATAATTAGGTCTTCAAAATGGGTTTGTAATGACCGAAAGATTTTTAAGGACTCGTCTTTATTTCATGTTAACTTTTAATTGGCACAGAACCGTCAATCAAGTATTTGGAGTCATAATATTTTCATTCCAAATTTTCTCCTTATTTTTCAATAAACTTTCAACTTGAAAACCCAGAATGTCAAGGTCAAAGCATCTAAAAGCCGAAAATGGCTTAAAAGGACTCTTGTGACCTTAGCCATTATTATTTTTCTCCCCATCACTCTTTTTACCATTGGCTGGCTTAATAGAGACCGTATCCTTAATATGTTGCAGGAGCGTTACAGCGAGAACGGCACAGGCACTTTGACCATAGGAAAAGTAAACGCTAGTTTTTTAAGCGGATTTCCAAACGTTGGTTTTACTTTAAAAGACATCCATCACACCAATAGCGATACTATTACAGATCAATTTTCGACACTTCAAATAGAAGAAACCAAATTAGTTATTGGCGCTGGAAAACTTTTGCGTGGCGATTTTGCATTTAAAAGAATTGCTATCAAAAACGCCGTATTTTCTTCTGAAGTAATTTCAAAAAGAACCTTGGCCTATCATGAGCAATTAAAATTAGATCGGCCAAAGCGCAAAGGATTTCAATTTCCGGAATGGCTCAATAGGGAAGGTGCGTCTTTAACACTGGATAATGTAAAATACATTATGAAAGATCAAGTTTTAAACAAGAACCTCAACCTTCACATTCACAGCATCAGAAGCAACTTTAAAGGTAATGATCAACAAATAAATGGTACAACCAAACTAGATATAACGGTTAACAACTTAGGATTTAACACTCAAAACGGTAGTTTTTTTAATGGTGCACATGTTACGGGAAATTCAAAATTCAATTTCGACATAGATAATAACCAAATAGACATTCCTGTTTTCCCTCTCCAGATTGATCATCAAACATTTCAGCTCCATGCCACTTTTGACTTATCTGAAATCAGCGCCTATGTGTTCAATTTAGAAAATTCACAAACTGATTTTAAAGCTGTTAAAGGTTTACTTACGAATAATCTATCAGATAAACTGAAAAATTATGACATTCAAAAGCCTTTTAAAACCAGTGCTAAAATTGCAGGTAATTTTGCCTATGGCAACGATCCGGATATTACGGCTACATTCTCCACCACCAATAATGACGTTGTCATTGCGAATAAATTTCATTTTAAGAACACGTCTTTTAGCGGCAATTTTACTACTGATATTTATGAGACGGATAGCTTGAGAATTTTAAAGAAGTCAACCAAAGACTTTAAACTTTATTTTGACAGCCTAAATGCCATCTTAGATGACATAAAGGTTGACTTCCGTGATTCTTATTTTCAAAGCACGCCTGAAGCCTTAAATTTCATAAATGCAAATCTGCGTTTAAATGGCAGCAATGCCACTTTAGCTTCCATTATTGACACGGATAATTTTGATTTTAAAGGTGGGAAATTTAATTTGAACACCCATATTGAGGGCGATATTCCAAATCCGTATCAGTTTTTAAATAAAGCAACTGGCGAATTTAATTTAAACGATACCCACGTCGTCCTAAAGAAAAACGGGCTTCAGCTGCCGATACAGTACATCGCCGTGTCTTTACAAAAAGAAAACGCCTTGTTAAGGGAACTAGTCATCAAATTATTAAATGGAGAAGATTTAATATTTACGGGAAGCCTAAAAAACATCTCCGGACTGCTTTCCAAAACTCCAACCCTTCCAACCACAAGCCAAATCTCAATACATTCTAAAAACCTAAACATTAATGATCTGCTTGTTATGGCGAAAGAATTTGTGCCAAAATCCAATGAAAAAATTGACGATCGCAAAGATTTACACGAAACACTTGAAGCTATTTACAGCCAATTTCATCCGCAGTTTAGTATCGATATCGCTGAGTTAAAATACAATAACGTCAGTATAAATGATCTAAAATCGAATATTGAGCTCATCGATTCTGAAACCATTTTGCTGCGTAATTTCAACTTCAAATATGATGAGGCCATCACACATCTGAAGGGCAAAGTTAGAGTACATGGCCCACAAAGCAACTTAAATGATGCCATCTATTTGAATGCTGAAGCGACTTCCAGTGGTCCAATAAAGGTTTTTAAAGACTTATTCAACATCACACTTTTCAGAATAGATTCAGGCGACTATAAATTCAATGGACAAATAAAAGGCAATATCAAGCAGTTTAATGAACTTTTGAACAGCGCTCAAGGCGATTTAAATTTGAACCATATAAATCTCTATTATGAGCCGGCAGAGATGGAGATTGCTATTGATTCTTTATCTCTAATCATTGATAATTCAGAAATTCTTCTCAAGCAATTTAATTTGAAAATCGACGAACTTCATCATATTATGCTCGATGGAAACATAAAACAATTTCCTAATATCTTATTGGATGAGATTCAAGATCCTGGATCTGTGTTTTTAAAAATTACCGCCTCTTTTATGGATGGTGATGAATTATTGGCTACCGTTAATTCGTTTAAAAACGAAGAGAAACCTAAAGCCAAAAAAAGCAAAAAGGCACTGCATACCATATTTAAAGACATCAATAGATTTAATCCGGAAATTGAACTGGACATCGATTCTCTAAAATATAAAGTTTTGATTACTGAGAATATAAAGGCTCAAATCTATTTTGAAAATGATTCCATTCTGAAATTGAATTATTTGGATTTACATTACAAAGAAACCGTAGCCAATATCTACGGCGAAATTAATGCACATTCAAGTCAAACAGAACTTCTAAAAAACAATCCGTTTGACCTCGATTTTTATGTCAAGGTCAAAGGGAAATCCGAAGATTTAAATGACTATTTAAAAACCACAAATTTTGTATTTAAGTCGGGCGATTTTGAGTTCTTTGGAAATTACAAAGCCCAATCCAAAGATTTGAAGTTATTAAACTCTGAGGGATTTGGCGATTTAAAAATCGGCGGCACTATGGTGCATTATAAAGCGGCCAACCTTCAAATTCCTATGGATAGTTTACATATCGAAATAAATAATGATTTAGCGACGCTAAAAACATTGGATATCAAATTGCCTGGAAAAAGTAAAGTCTATTTTTCGGGAGCCATTGATCATTTTTCTGAATTTATAAATAATGGAAATGACCTCAACAATCACAGGTCCAATTTTTCCGTCTATGCACCTTATATCGACACTTTCAACATTAAGGAGTTTTTAGAGCAATCGACAATTGGAGATCCGGACAACAAGTCTTTTGACCTTAATAAGTGGAAAGAATCCATGAGAAAGATCAACAAGTCATTTTATCCAAATGTTGTCATCCAAATAGACACCTTAAAACATGAGCGATTGATAATTACTGGTTTTGAATCCGCGCTTTTATTTGATAAGAATGGAGATTTCAAAATTGATGATACGCAGCTTGACTATTATGGTGGCTCCATAAAAATGGATGTTTCTGTGGGAATAGCCACTGAAAACAAAACGCCTGTTGTCATTGACATGATTGTCAATAACATGGATCTGCACGAGATTCTGATCAGCTTCGATTATTTTAATAATGACGATTTAAGAGCAGCAGACAGCATTCAAGGAAATTTAAATTTCCAGATAAAGGGATATGGAAGTTTAGATAATGAAGGAAAACTAAAGGTGAATTCCTTGAACGGAATTCTACAACTGGAACTGAAAAACTTCGCACTTTACAATTACAAACCCCTCATGGAAAATGTTCCGTTGATGAAAGCCGAACGCTTTAAAAATCTACAATTCAGACCCATCGTTCAAACTTTTGAAATTAGAAATGGCAACATCAGCATTCCCCAAACAGAAATCCAATCGTCAGCCATTCATCTGTTTGCTGAAGGTAATTTGAAGCTTGATGAATATATGAATATCTGGTTATCTGTACCTTGGCAAAACCTTAAAAGAAATGATGGTTTGTCGCTACCCGAAAAAAAAGCATATAAAGACGCGGGGGCAAAATTCTTTGTCCAATTTCTTCAAGATAAAAACAATAAAAATGTTAGAAAACAAAAGCTCAAAGTCAAAATCAAATTAGGAAATCGAAAACTGAGAAAGATGCAGAACTAACAAGACCTGTCAGGTTTTCCTCCTACGCTAAAGCTTCGGCGGACAAGTTAACACCTGAAAGGTCTGATTTCACAAAAAATAAGTGATTATTATAAGCCATTGTTGGTGTTTTCCACCAACAACTCACGTTCTAACAATTCAGAAATCTTTTTTATTTCACTCTCTTAAAATCCAGATCTTGATAATCATAACTAAAGTCAGTCAATGGCGAAATCGGACTCATTTTAAATCC
>NZ_JBDSLS010000257.1:0-10662 GCF_039916245.1 Gelidibacter sp. | reverse complement strand
CCATTAAGGGTTTGGTTAGAAGCACAATCTCTTAATTATCTTAATGCCTTAATGGTTCAAAAAAAAAGACATACCCATACAATAATCAGTTAAAGAGCATTAAAAAATAAATTTGACGCTTTAGCTTTCTAATTTCAACTTCAACTTCAATTTCGATTTCAATTTCAATTGGAAGCCTCTTACTTCAATATCAAAAACTCACAACGTCTGTTAATCGAATGTTCTACTTCGCTACAATTATCCTTACAATCCACTATGCCATCTATGCCATTGTTGGTGTTTTTCACCAACAATTCAATGATTTAAGCATCCAATCTAAAAACCTTTTTCGGAACAAAACGAGATAGGGGATGACCCCTAGATACTCCCTACATACTCCCAATATGGTCTGCATAATCTTCCTATAAAATAAGTGCCGGTTTCTGCAGATTTCAACGTGGTCATCAGCGGTGTTTTTCAACAACAATTCAAAGGTGTTTACCCCTTTTTTAAGTGTCTTAACGCCACCAGATTCAGAATGCAGTATTAAGTAATCAGGGTTCCAAATTCAATGTTTCTTTCAACATCCTGTCCATCCCGTAGGCGGGCAACTTCAACTTCGATTTCAATTTCAACTTCGATTTCAATTTCAACTTCAATTTCGATTTCAATTTCAATTACAGCTTCAAGTGCACTCCATAGATACTCCATAGATACTCCATGGATAGTGTATGGATAGTGTATGGATAGTGTATGGATGCGTCATAGCTTAACTAATCAAATTTCACAGGAGACTGCTTCTGTAATACCTGAAAAAGTGTGATAAAGAATTAGAATACGAATCACATTATTAAGTCTTGAGTTTAGATCACATAAATTGGCTATACATTGCGTCACTTGCGCTCAACTTTGCGTCCGTTGCGGTTAAAGTATTCGCTTCCCGTTAAGCTGTCGATTAATGGAAGTGGAATCGGATTTCCACTTTCGCTAAAGCTACGGACGGATAAATGAAGAGTGGAGATTCGGTTATTCATTTCTTAATTATCTTAAAACTAAACTGCTCAAAAAAAGTTGAGCATTAAGAAGTTAAGGGCCATTAAGGGTTTGGTTAGAAGCACAATCTCTTAATTATCTTAATGCCTAAATGGTTCAGAAAAAGGTAAAACATTAAGAAGTTAAGGGCCATTAAGGTCTGGTTAAAAGCATTATCTCTTAATTATCTTAATGCCTAAATGGTTCAGAAAAAGGTAAACCATTAAGAAGTTAAGGTCCATTAAGGTCTGGTTAAAAGCATTATCTCTTAATTATCTTAATGCCTTAATGGTTCAGAAAAAGGTAAACCATTAAGAAGTTAAGGGCCATTAAGGGTATGGTTAGAAGCACAATCTCTTAATTATCTTAATGCCTTAATGGTTCAAAAAAAAAGACATACCCATACAATAATCAGTTAAAGAGCATTAAAAAATAAATTTGCCCCTTTAGCTTTCTAATTTCAATTTCAATTTCAATTTCAATTTCAACATCAATTTCAATTGGAAGCCTCTTACTTCAATATCAAAAACTCACAACGTCTGTTAATCGAATGTTCTACTTCGCTACAATTATCTTTACAATCCACTAACGGCACCCGTTCGCCATAACCTCTGGAACGAAGACGTTTTCTGTCAATCCCGTTTTCAACCATATACTCAAGGGTGGCGGCAGCGCGTTGGTGCGATAAATGAAGATTGTACAAATCAGAAGATCTATTGTCAGTATGTGCCCCCAACTGGATTTCCATGCGTGGATATTTGTTCAGTAAATCGACCAAAACATCCAAAGTGCTTGCAGCTTCTGGCTTGATGTCCCACTTGCCATAATCAAAATAAATGTTTTCCAATTCAATATAGGTATAGCCGTCATCCTTGGTTACCACAATGTCTTCGGCATCATCATAAGATTCAATGGAAAGCTCAATATTAAAGGTAATATTGCCATCATCATTGGTGGCGAAAATTTCTGTTGTGGGGATATAGAAATCGCGATGCCCTTCAATACTATAAACTTTATTAGGTTCAGTATTGAAGACATATTGCGCGTCTTCGCCTACAACCATCTGACCCACCAAAAAGTCGTTTTCGTCATATAAGGTGATGGTCGTTCCAGGAAGTAAATTCTTTGAATTTTTATCCCGAACATTCCCTTCAACGGTAAATTGACGTTCGTTTTCCTTACGGGTAAAGGCGTATAAGTTGTCATATCCGGTGCGGTTGGATGACAAGTAACCCGTGTCGTCATCTTCATTGACGATGAATCCAAAATCGTCCATTTCTGAATTGATGGTTTCTCCTAGATTAAGAGGTTTGGAATAGACACCATCATAAATTTTGCTCACGAAAATATCCAATCCACCCAGGCCTTGGTGTCCGTCAGAAGAAAAATAAAGCGTGCCTTCATAACCTACAAACGGGAACTGCTCTCGATGTATGGTATTAATGGTGCTGCCTAAATTTACTGGATCGCCATAGCTTTCTTCTACATAGCCTTCAAAATGATCATTAATATCAACATAATAAATATCGAAAGAACCTAAACTGCCTGGCATATCACTCGAAAAATAAAGGCGGCTGTTATCTTTGTTCAATACCGGATGTTGGGTAGAGTAGAGGTCACTGCTAAAGGGTAGTGCGGTAATATTAGTCCAGACGTTGTCAACTAATTTTGCTTTATAAATCTTGACCGTCGCCACCAATTCTTCGCCAATAGGCACGCGGTTTTCATTGGTTCTGGAAAAATACATCGTTAGGCCATCATTGGAAAAGGTGGCATTGCTTTCATGTGTTCTGGTATTGATTTCGTCGGAAAACGGCTGGATATTGACCAGTCTTTTGTCCTTGGAAACGTCCGCTTGATAGAGATCCAAATACGGTTGGTTATTCCAGCTGTAGATGGCGTTTTTATTATTTCTGAAAGATGAAAAAACGACTTTATCTCCAAAATAAGCGATGCCAAAATCGCCGGTGCGCGAGCTTTGGTTCATCTGTTTGATATCATAGGTAAAAGGCACGAGTCTGTTGAGGTTGGTACTGAACTTTTTGGTATCTACAACATAGCCAAGATATGCGCTCATTATTTTATCGGCGTTTTCATAATCTTTGACACCTTGTAGCACTTTAGCATATCTGAAATAAACCTCAGGTTTTAAACTGTCTTTATAATTGGTGAACAAGCCTGCGTAAGGGGTTCGCGCCAATTTCATTTGAGAATTGAAGTAATAGGAATCTCCCAGGTTTTGAAGAACTTCCTGGTTTTTATCTAGCGATTGGTAAATTTTTGCAGCCTCAACGTACGATTTTTGTGCGAAGAGTTGGTTGGCCTTTTTTAAGCTCGGTCGTTGCGCATGGACCGTCCATGAGGCAACAAGTAAAAATAGGAGTAGGCAAACGTTTTTCATGTGTTTATATTTATTGTTTTTCAATGGTCACATGCTGTTCGCAGATAATCTTTCCCTTGTATGTTAAAATCTTTAGCATGCTCTTGTCACATCTCTTTTTTTAGAAAAATCTTGGTGATTTATCATATCCTTTTGGCTTACCTAATTTATTGATATCAAATAAAATCATAATTTCATGGGTGCCAGAATTGAATCTGCCCAAATTGGACAAGGTATAATCATAGGCATAACCAATCCGCATGGATGGACTTATCCTGAAATTAGCCAATCCCGAGACCGCATCATCAAAGCGATAGCCTGCGCCAACTTCAAGCATATTATTGATCAGTAAATTGGCAGTTAAATCAAGCGATAATGGTGCTCCAGAAACTGCTTTGGTCATAAATGCAGGTTTTAATTTCAATTGTTCATTGAGTTCAAACACATAGCCACCCGTAAGAAAAAAGTGAATTTCTTCAACGCCATTTGCCACAATCCCACTTTCTCTCTCGAGGTGCTTTGAATTTAGCAGGTTAGGAGCAGAGAAGCCAACATAATAATTGGATCCAAAAAGATAGGCACCTGCACCAATATTTGGAAATGTTTTACTCAGGTTATTGGCAAATGCCGGATCTGGCAATACATCCGAATAGATAAAGCCATTGAAATTGGTGTTGAAAAAACTGGCTCCTGCTTTAACGCCGAGCGACAGTTTAGTTTCTGCTCCCAAAGATAAAATGTATGCAAAATCGGCATAGACATTGGTTTCGTTGACCACATTCCCAATTTGATCGTTAATGATGGATAGTCCAACCTGTATTTTTTCTTGTAAAGGTACATGCACAAAAAGCGACCCTGTATTTGGAGCGCCCACTGTGCCGACCCATTGGGTACGGTATAAGGCACCTATATTGATATCTTCACCTTCAGTGGCGTAGGCAGGATTGATGACCCTCATATTATACATGTATTGAGTGTATTGTGGATCCTGTTGCGCCACACTGAATAATCCCGTCAGAAGCAAGAAACCAAGAAATGTATATTTTAAATTTTTAATTATCATAGATAACTTTATTCAGATTACCTGTTAAGGTACACGCTACCTTGTATCGTTTTATTGTTAGTGTCCTTGAGTTCCAAAATATAATAGTAAACGCCTACAGGCAAAACGCCATTGCCGAGAGCTCTTCCATGGTTTGAAGTCCCATCCCAATTAGGGGTATTAATATCGCCTTTATAAAGAATGTTTCCGTATCGGTTATAAATTTGCAATTTGAAATTAGGGTATAATTCCCTAAGGTTTTTAATAAAGAAATCGTCATTGATATTATCGCCATTCGGACTAAAACCATCCGGAATGATAATTTCCAAAGGTTCGCATAAATCAATCGTAACCCTTACTGCCAATCGGACATCATTGCCACACCCGCTTAAAGTCGTATTGGATGCAAAATAGGTGGTGCCATCTACTAAAGGCGTATCCCGAGTATATGCTGTACCATTTTCTATAGCATCATACCAAGTAATGATATCAGCGCCAATAAGCTGGCTTGTTAAGTCGGCAATGGTTGCGGATTCATCTTCACAAAAGATGTTACCTTCATTTACCAATTCTGGTGTTCCTGCATGTTCAATATTGAAATCTACCGTTGGAAGGGTGCCGGATGCAGTACCACAATTTGTGATAGGATTCAAAAGGTTTAAAATCGTAAAAGTCGTGGTTCCAATGGTTGTCAATTGAGAAGCGGGGATGTAAATATTACTGCTGCCATTGGTGATGTTGACCGTAATGGTTTGTTCAGTACTATTGGCTCCTGCAAGCGAATAGGTTAGATTATAGTTGCCGTCAGAAAGTTGTGTTGCTCCAGATAAATTAATAGTTATGTCATCGTCCAAACAGATGGCATTGGCGCTCAATGTGAGCCCCGTAAGATCTGGTTGTGGAATAAGCGCAACCGTAACGATTGCCGAATCCGTGCCGCAAGCATTAGTAACAGTATAGGTATAAGACCCACCATTATCTTGTGCAGGGTCAAAAATACCCGAGCCACTTGCTAAAGCAGGGGACCAGGTGCCTCCAGTTTCAGGTGTGCCGCCAAGACTGTCAAAAAGATCTTGTGGTGCATCATTAGTACAAATCGCAAATCGGCCATTTAAACCTGCCTGAGGCGCGGTATCAACGGTCACGGTTACTGTTGCTGTCGCCGTTCCACAAGGTGTTATTCCAGAAACCGTATAGGTATAAGTTCCAGCAGCATCTTGTTTAGGGTCAAACAGTCCAGTGCCACTTGCCAAAGCAGGCAACCAGATGCCTCCCGATTGAGGCGTGCCGCCTAAACGATTATATAAATCTTCTGGATTGCCATCAATACAAAGTGCGAGGTTCCCATTGATTCCTGGATCAGCTTGAGGATTCACGGTGACTTCAACGGTTGCCGAAGCTTGTTCACAATCTGTAGTAATGGTATAGGTATAAGTTCCTGCAGCATCTTGTGATGGATCAAAAACACCTGTGCCACTTGCCAAAGCAGGGAACCAAGTACCTCCAGCATCTGGAGTACCACCTAAACTATTAAATAAATCCTGTGATGGATCACTGCTACATAAAATCAGACTTCCGTTTGTACCAGCGTTAGCTAATGGATTAACGGTTACGGTTACTGTTGAGAAGGCATCCCCACAAGGTGCAATTCCAGAAATGGTATAGGTATAAGTACCAGGAGCGTCCTGTGACGGATCAAAAACACCCGTACCGCTTGCCAAGGTAGGAGACCATGTGCCACCTGATTGTGGTGAACCGCCTAAGCTGTCAAATAAATTTACTGCGGCGCTATCCGAACAGAGGCTTATACTTCCGTTGGTTCCTGGTTGGGCCTTAGGGTTAACAGTGACGTTAACTATTGCCGAAGCCGCTCCACAAGGTGATACGCCGCTAATGGTATAAGTGTAAATACCAGGAGTATCCTTTGATGGATCAAAAAAACCTGTGCCACTTGCTAAGGCGGGTGACCAAGTTCCTCCAGTTTCTGGCGTACCGCCTAAACTATCATATAAATCCTCTAAACCATCAGTAATACATAAAGCCAAACTTCCGTTGGTTCCAGGATTAGGTAACTGGGTAATATTTACGGTTACTGTTGCCGAAGCGTCTCCACAAGGTGCGGTTCCAAAAACCGTATAGGTGTAAATTCCTGCAGCATCCTGAGAGGGATCAAAAACCCCAGTGCCACTTGCTAGTGCAGGGGTCCATGTGCCGCCCGATTGTGGTGAGCCACCCAAGCTGTTAAATAAATTTTCTGGAGCGCTATTAGAACACAGTGTCAAGTTGCCATTGGTGCCCGGTAGAGGCTCTGCACTGATAGTCACGGTAACTGTTGCTGAAGCTGGGCCACAAGGAGGAACGCCATAAACGGTATAGGTGTAAACGCCAGCAGAATCCTTTGAAACATCAAAAATTCCCGTGCCACTTGCTAAAGCAGGAGACCAAGTACCTCCAGGTTCTGGATTGCCTTGCAAACTGGCAAAAAGATCCTGTGCAGGACTATTAACACATAAGCTCAATGTGCCATCGGTACCTGGATTGCCACTTTCAGTAACCATAATACTTACGGTTGCTGTGGCGGTGGGACAAGAGGCAGAGCTGACAGCATAGGTAAACACATAAGGACTTCCCGCGACTGTCATGGTCGATACATCTACAGTGCCTATATTTCCGTGGGAAGTTGCTCTCGGCCCCGTCCAAGTTCCTGAAGTATCTGGTGAGCCTAAAAGGGCCTCAAATAAATTTACCGTGTTGGTGCTTGCAACGCCAGTTTCGCAAATCTCGATTTCCCCATTGTTGCCCGCATTGTTCAGCGGTACAATCTCAACTTTAACTTGAAAACGTTCAACGCTTTCACAAGGTGAATCAAAAGTGGTGGCATAATAAGTTTCGCCATGGACTAACGGTGTTGATAATGGTAAAATGGTACCTGATGAAATCGTGCCATACCATTTGTTTGTTCCCGATGCCACTAAATCGGCCACAGTGGGATTGGAGCCCTCACAAAATAACTGAACCGGATCGCCGGTGGGAACAGGAACCACACCAACCTTCACTAAAACGGAGAGTCGTGAAGTTCTACATCCTGTATCTGGATTGGATTGGTTCACATAATAAGTGGTCTCATTCGTTAAAACTGTTGAAACCAGTAAAGGGCTTCCTCCCGTGGCTACATCATACCATTGCACATCATTTCCAAAAGCAATTAAGTCAGAAATCGTCGCTTCTTCCGGATAATCCACGCAAACCCCTTGAAAAGGTAAGCTAAGTGGTACACCATATATAGTAACTAATACACTCTGCCGCGTACCACAAGTACCAGAGTTGTTGTCGGCGAAATATCTTTTACCATTTTCAAGACCTTGGGTAAGAGAGAGAGCAATTGTAGAATTGGCCGTTGCATACCATTTGATACCACCGCCATTATTTGTTGCCGCAATGGAAAGGGTTGCCAGAGTAGGCGTTTCAACATCACAAAAACTTAGTGTCGGAATGGTCACGGTTGGACATTGAGCAAAACTATTCACGGTTGCACCCATCACAAATAGTAAGGCAACAATAAATTGATTATAAAAATGCGGTATAGTAGTTTTCTTCATAAATACAAAAGACGATTCATTAGGTGAAATCGTTTCTTTAAATTAGTTGGCGTCGCGTATCTGGGCATCAGGATCATATTGTAAGATGTAAATGCCTTCATTACTATAACCTCCTAGAGTGTTCTTTTCATAATCAAATTTCAGTTGGGTGTATTCCGTAATATAATTTATGGCTGAATTTTCAAAGCCTTGTTGTTGCATAAGCCTTAATAAGCTGTCAATTGTAATATCAAATCCTAACATAATATTTGTGGATGGTAGTATTTTGTGTTTTTTTTGATAGGCACTTAAAAATTGCTTTGAACTTTCGGTTGACTTAGCAGGAATTAAAGAAGGGAAAATCATCTTTAAAATTTGATATCTTTTTTGGGACACATTGCTATCATCAGGAATTAAAGACGCGTCCAAAACCGCTAATTGCAATTTGTAATTCGATAGTTCACTCAAAAGCGCGTTGGTAGTGTTTAAAAAAGTACTGTTTCGTTCGCTATCGATAATCACATAGTTGATTTGTCCTTTTTTTAGTTTAGACTTCAATTCCGCCTCACTAAAGGATCCATTTTTTTTGATGGTCACAAAGTCTGCATTTGGTACCTGGCCTGTAATAAAAGCTTTGCTTTCTATGCGATCGACATCATTAAGCACAATAATATGGCCTTGTTTTGCCATCATATAATTAAGCACCTTTAGCCTTTGTTGATTTATGGAAGGCAGCGCACTATATAAGTTGTTGGTGTTTTTTTTATTGTCAATTGTAGTAGTTGTTATCACCGGTGTATTGTTGTCCGCCGTAAACGCTGCAATTTCTTCCTCAATGGATTTGTAAAACGGTAAGATGATGGCGTCATAGTCTTTAATATTATGATCTTGCATTAAAGACATGGTTTTCGAGGTTTGGTTGACGCTTTGCGCTTCAACAATAGTCACATCTACATTGAGATTCATTTTTCTGATGGAATCGATAGCTATATTGGCGCCTTTGTAAAACTCCAAATGGCTGCGTTTAAAATCGTCAGACAGGTTTTTGAAGTTGGCGTCTATTCTTGCGTAATTTTGATAATCAGCTTCCGAAAAGGGCAGAAAAAACAATAGTTTTTTTGAAGTTGAGGTGTGTGCTGAAGTTCTTAAGTCGGCAAAGCCCGCAGTGATTTTCGGCATCATTAAAACTTCAGTGTTTAAAGCTATATTTGATACTGGGTTTGAAGCCGTGTTATCATTTGGCATTTTGATAAAAGTGCCTATTTGAACAGATTTATTTAACAGTGGATTAAGTTCTAAAAATTCAGGAACGGTCATCCCTGCCTTTTTAGCTAATCCATAAACGGTCTCGTTGGGTTGAATTTTATAAAGGTTATAATCACGGTCAGAACTATCTGGCGCATCGGCTATAGAAGATTCCTCGATTGCTTCTTCAGGATGTGTGTCGGTTGCTGCCAGTTCTTCATGCTTCTCTTTTTGAGTAATCGCTTTAGTTGGAACTACATTAGAAATAATCGTTTTTACTTCTTTTTCTTTTTGAACAATTTCTTTAGAAGGGAGGTCATGTTTAACAATTTTTTTCTCTTGTTTTTCTAAGACTTGAGCAGGTGCTTTGGATGGAGTTTGGTCAGAAGTCACGACTTTTTCTGCTTCTTTGACCTCTATTGTTGGCATTACTACAGCTTGAGTGGGTTTGGTTTCATTTTGAGCAATTGGTGTATTGGTAGGATTGGATTCAGTAGATGGCATGTTGATGGTCTGACCTACGATAAGCATCTTGGCTATATGTGGGTTTTTACGTTCCAATTCAAGTACGGAGGTGTTGAAACGTCTGGAGAGACTGAATTTAGTATCTCCATATTTTACGACATAATCCCCATTATGGCTGGCGTTGTCATCATCACTACCCGGAATCCATAAGATTTGTCCTATTTTTAAATCCCCGGAAATCGTTTTGGAATTCGCCTTGACCAATTCGTCAACGGTCAATCCGTTGGCACTCGAGATTGCAAAAAGGGTTTCGCCAGAGACCACCTGATGGGTTTTCCCTTTCTTGTTCATGGGTTTGGAAGGGGTTTCTTCACTGACGTAGGTTGGGGATGGAAATATTTCCAATACCTGACCTACATTCAACCCAGAGAGGATTTGTGGGTTTTGAGATTCAAGATCACTAACCGTCAGGCCAAATCGTTTTGAAATGCTGTATTTTGATTCGCCAGCCTTGACCGTATGACTTATGGAAGAGCTCACTTCAGAAGCTTTTAGGGGGTCGGATCCACTTTCGAGAGTTGGAGTTTTAATAGTGCTTTCAGGGATGACCAAAACGTCATCTATTTTAACGCCGTCAACGGCACTTGGGTTGGCTTTCTGAAGATCGAAAAGTGTAACATTGTATGTTTTAGAAATAGACAATAGCGTTTCTCCACTGCTAACGGTATGTTTTTTAACGCTTTCCTGGGCATTACCGATATAAAAGCTTAAGAATAATAGCGCTATAAACGTATAAAGTCTCTTCATTTTAATCACTGAGGGTTGGAATTTTTACTAAACATCAAAAAATAATCTGATAAAAATACCAAAAAATCAGTCAAGAGCGCTATTTACGTGCGTAATTAAATTCTTTTTTTAAACAATTATCTTAAACTGTGAAG
>NZ_JBDSLS010000256.1:0-11720 GCF_039916245.1 Gelidibacter sp. | reverse complement strand
ATATTCCAACGTTCCACGTGGAACACTTCAAAATATTTCAGATTTATCTGCCCATATATACCAAAAGCACCGATACATCACTTGGCGACACACCACTAATTCGTGACGCTTGTGAAATAGTAACCGGACGGATTTTCTCCAACTTCTGCCTTGCCTCTATACTCATAGATTTCAGTATTGAATAATCGAAATTGGAAGGGATCTTTAAATCTTCCAAACGATTAAGCTTGTCGGCGTTGTTCCGTTCCTTGTCAATATATCCTGAATACTTAACCTGAATTTCTGCTTGCTCAATAATTTCTTTATCTAAATCGTGTTCCAAAACATAAGCATCTACGCTTTCAATCTGACGGATATCTTCCATGGAAATGTTTGGTCTTGCAAAAATCTTGAACAACTTTCCAGATTGATTTACCAAGGCAGAATCATTAGCTTCCAAAATAGGATTGATAGCATCCGCCTCAACACTGGTTTGCTTAAAGAACTCTACAAAAGCATCTGCTTTAGAATGTTTCTCTTCCATTCGTTTCAAACGCTTTTCACTAGCCAATCCAAGTTCGTAACCTTTAGGCGTCAATCTTAAATCGGCATTATCTTGCCTTAATAAAGTTCTGTATTCAGCACGAGACGTAAACATGCGGTAAGGTTCTTCTGTGCCTTTTGTAATCAAATCATCAATCAAAACACCAATATAAGCTTCATCACGTCGCAAGGTAAACTCATCTCTTTCCTGAACCTGAAGCGCTGCATTTATACCCGCCATTAATCCCTGCGAGGCTGCTTCTTCATATCCGGTAGTCCCATTAATTTGACCAGCAAAATACAAGCCTTTGATTAATTTAGTTTCTAAAGTATGCTTCAGTTGTGTTGGCGGAAAGTAATCATATTCGATCGCATAACCAGGTCTGAAAAACTTAACCTTTTCAAAACCGACGACAGAACGCAACGCTTTAAACTGAACATCTTCTGGAAGCGATGTGGAAAATCCATTAACGTAAACCTCACAGGTATGCCATCCTTCTGGCTCCACAAATATCTGGTGTCGATCCTTTGTAGCAAATCGATTAATTTTATCTTCTATTGACGGACAATAACGTGGACCCGTGCTTTTAATTCGGCCATTAAACATAGGTGAACGATCAAAACCTTCGCGCAATAAATCATGCACCAACGGACTCGTGAAACTCATATGACAATCCCTTTGAACCGTCAAAGGTTTCGTAACATCAGAATAAGAGAATTTTTCTGGCACTTCATCACCAGGCTGTACATCCATTTTAGAATAATCCAATGATCTTCCATCAACTCTTGGCGGCGTTCCCGTTTTCATGCGTCCAGATTCAAAACCCAACGCAACCAATTGCTCCGTAATACCCGTTGCAGATTTCTCACCTGCTCTACCACCACCAAAATTCTTATCGCCAATATGGATCAATCCATTCAAAAATGTCCCGTTTGTAAGCACCACGGACTTCCCTCTTATCTCTAATCCCAAAGATGTTTTTACACCAACTACCTGATGATTTTCGACGATCAAACCAGATATCATCTCTTGATAAAAATCAACATTCGGAGTTCTTTCCAACATCAATCGCCAATCCTCAGCAAACCTCATGCGGTCACTTTGCACCCGTGGACTCCACATGGCAGGACCCTTGGATTTATTGAGCATCTTAAACTGAATGGCCGACGTGTCACTTATAATTCCACTATAACCACCAAGCGCATCAATCTCCCGTAAAATTTGCCCTTTGGCAATGCCGCCCATGGCGGGATTACAGGACATTTGCGCAATGTTCTGCAAATTCATTGTTACCAATAAAGTCGAACTCCCCATATTAGCAGCCGCAGCAGCAGCCTCGCTACCGGCATGTCCGCCACCAACAACAATCACATCATATACTTTATCAAACATTGTATGTCATTTTATAATTTAAAGTGTTCCACGTGGAACAATGGTCGTTTTGTTTCATCAAACCTTTCACTATTGAAGCCCAAAAGTCCCTTCTTAGGACATAAGAAAAGTTTGCAAATATACACTGATTTACTGAAACTTAAGCCAATTGGCCAATGTAGTAATTTTCCTTAGAGCGCATTATAGCTTCCTCATCTTCTGTTTTATCCTTGTAACCACAATAATGAAGAATGCCATGAATCATAACCCGACTCAATTCATTATCAAAAGTTACTTCAAAGTCCGCAGCATTTTCACGAACTCTTTCCACAGAAATATAAATATCGCCATTGATCAGCTTACCTAAAGTATAGTCAAAACTGATAATATCCGTAAGGGTATCGTGATCTAGAAACTCAATATTGAGATCCAAAAGGTAAGCGTCATCACAAAATATATAATTGATTTCTCCTTCACTAAAACCTTCCTCAGTGATGGTGCTTGAAATCCATTGCGACAAATCCTCTTCATTGTCCAATTGTAAGTCTGTTTCGTAATTAAAGCTGATCATTGTCTTTTTTAAAATAGTCTTGTACCTTTTTCTTGTAAACGTTTTGCAAAGGTAAAGTTTGTCTGTTTAATATTTCAGTAGTATTAAAATATTCTTTAGCGGTCGGAATTTGATCCGTAATTGGGTTGTCAAACTGTTTTTTATTGGTGTTTGATTCACGCCTATTTTCTTCTTCTTGCAAATAAGTAGCGTTTTCCAACTTCAAAAGTTGCTGTTGCAAACTCATCATCCGCTGTAAGGTTTGATTCGTAAACCCTTTATTAATCAAATCGGATTCGATGTTTTCCATTTGTTTCAACAACTGTTGACCTTGCCCAGCCTTGCCAAGTTCCTTTAACTTGTCCTGCAACGCTTGACGTAATTGTTGTTGCTGTTGATAAATACGGAACAATTCACCATTCAATTTTTCAGATGATCCTTCACCATCCCCCTGCGAATCTTCACCACTACGCGCTTTACCTTCTTTGCCAGATTCTCCATTTTCTCCGTCATTATCTTTTCCAGCACCCTCCTTTTTCTTGCCAGAATCACTCTTTTTCAGACCCTCTTCCATTTGCTTATTCAACTCTTGCTGACTCATGATAATGTCCGGCAATTGCATACCACCACTTTTTCCATCTTTTCCTTGCCCCTTTCCAGATCCTTGACCTTCTCCAGGATTCATTTCCGACTCCATATTATCTAAAACATCACTTAAAAAACTCGCCAAATCATTCGCTGATGTCATCGTGTATTGTTGCGATGCCACGCCTTGAGAAAGCAAATTTTCAGAAAGTTCAGCCATAGATTTGTCGATATAATGAAAGACATCCGTGATTTTAGAATTGATATTCTCAGAAAGTTTAGGATGACGCATAGACAGTGCGAACAGACTATCGTCAATATGTGCGAAATGCTCACGCAAATTACTTTGCTTCCGCAGAAATGTGCCGTACTGATTATGGTTTATTTGGATGCTTTTAAATTTATTCATGAGATCTTCTTGATCGAACGAAAACAATAGTAAGTTTTTTAGAATTTGACGTAACATGGCCGCATCTTCCTGCATCTGTTCTTGGCCACCCGACATCATAGATTGAGACATTTGAGCACTCATTTGTTTCATTTTTTTTGAAGCATCCTTTTGCTTTTGCTGCGCCTCTTTTTGTTTTTGATCAGCGTTTTTTTGATCCTTATTTTGCTCTGCATCCTCTTTCTTCCCAAGTTGATCAGAGGCTTCTTTTTGATCTTTTTGAATTTCCTTTTCGGCTTCTTTATCTTGAGGCACCTCCAATGGTTTCTTTAAAGCCTGATTTTCTTTTTGAAGATCTTCCAATTCCTTTTGGAAATCTTCAAACTGCCTATTCAATTCGTCCTGTTTTTCCTTGGTATTGAATTCCTGTTTTTCCTTGGACAATTGATCTTGATCTTTGGCTAATTGCTCAAGTTCGCGTTGCAGTTTTTCAGCCTTTTTAGCAACGTAATAACGCTTGGTCAACTCCAACAATTGCTGAAGACTTTTTTGTTTATTTTTATTTTGCTTTGCCAACTGATCCAATTTTTTGGTCAGTTCTTCCTTTTGAATTTTATCTTGAAGTTGTTCCAACTCCTTTAATAGCTTCTCATCTTTTTGAAGCTGCTCTTCATTGTCTTTTAAACGTTCTTTTAAATCCTCTTTAAATAGATCATTTTCGGTATTATCCTTTTGGAAGTTTTCAAGATTATCTTTTAATCGTTCATTAAAATTCTGCATCAGTTCCTCTTGTTGCTTCTGACGCTTTATGAAATTCTCAAGCTTCTTTTTGTCACTAAAATTAAGCTGCTCTTTCTCTTTTTGTGTCCGTGACAATTCTTCCAACTGCTTTTCTTGAAGCTTCATTTTTTCCAAAGAATTATCAAGATTTTTGATCGTTTCGCTCTGTTCTTTCAGTTGCTTACGCTCTTCTTCATCTTGAGTCAACTTTCGGTAGGTAAATACATTACTTTTAACGCTCTTAAAGTTGTGAATAGCGTCATTATCAAACACTTGAAAATACAATTCGTAAGTAATTCCTTCTTCAAGAAGTAAATTATTAGGGAATGCGCTTATAAATTCTTCAAAATTAGATCGCGCCATAGGAATCAACTCTGTCTTCTTATCATCGTCATTATCCACAGGATAATACACCATTTGTAATTTACTTAAGCCATAATCATCACTGGCTTGTCCATAAAAATACAAACTTTGTTTATCGATTGTATCACGTTCAACTTTAATATGCAATTCAGGATAGGCATCTTTGATCACCTCAATAGAATAGGCCAAGTTTTCATAATCTTTCAGCGATTGATTACTCGTCGAAATAGTGTAATTCATTCTGGAATACAACCGTTTTGAGGTTTCAAAATTCCCCTTGTTTTTATTATCAAAAACAACGGTATCGTTGGCATACATGATCACTTGATCCGTTGCACGGGTATTGATTTTCCAAGTAATTGTTGTGCCTTCTGGAATAGTCGTACTCCCAGTACTCTTTAAAACCTCGCCCACCCTATTTGTGTAAGCTGGATAATCCAATACCATTTCAAAATTGACCATCGTTGGCACCTTAACCACATTTACTTGGTAAGATTTGGACACTACTTTATTGGCCGAAAGTGTAAAAGTTACACCGTCCTTTAACTGGGGAAACACAAATTCAAAAGCTCCAGGATTAGTTTGTCTTAAAAAATAAGTTTCTCCAGCATAATGAATTTGTGCGTTTTCTGGAACTACATTTCCAACTGTTTTGACCATCAACTTAAAGTCCTTGTTTTGTAAGACATCCAGCTTCTCATTGATTACAAAAAATTCAAAAGGTGCTGGTGGTTGATAAGCTGTTTTATAATTCACCACCCGTTCATAGCTATCAGTAAACCAATTAAAATGTCCCGAAATAAAAGTGAGCAGCAAAATTAAAATGGGAATGGCAGCATACTTTAAGTACTTAACATTCTTGTTAAAATTGACCGCCATTTTAAAAGGAACAGGTTGCAATTCGGCAGATTTCTGTTCAATACTGGCCAATAATAATTCTGATTGTTCTGAACTTTTCTGAAGTTGAAGTACATTCAGCAACTTGTCATTGACCTCAGGAAAGTGTTTGCCAATAATCTTTGAAGCTTCTATATAATCGATTCCGTTTTGAAGTTTGAACAATTTGGTCAACGGCCAAATAATAAATCGACCGAATAAGGCCAATTCTACCAGAACAAACAGCCAAAACAGAATCGTTCGTGCGGTCGGACTTAACCACAAAACATACTCAATAAAAAGTGTGACTAACAAATACAACAAGCCAATGGCAAAAAATAAAATAGCACCTTTGAGCAAGTCATTGGTATAATACCGTCTTATAAATTGTTCGAGCTTGGTCTGTATGGTTTGAAAATTGTTTGGCAATCTTTCTTTATTCAATTTGTTTGTTTGGGTTTTGACGTGTACTAAATATCCGCAGAATCAATATGTCTTCTTTTCTTACTTTATAAATAACCTTCCAATGTCTTACTATAATGCGTCTATATTCTGGTTGGATAGTATCTTTCTGGTATTGGGTTGCAAAAATAAGTTCATTCGTAGCTTTCAAAATATCATTTTTGACATTTACAGCACCTTGTGGCGTTAACCTTACCACTTTATAATAATTGAAAATATCCTTTAAATCAGCTTTTGCAGAAAAGCTCCAAATAACCGTAAGAACTTTCATCCTACCACTCATTCGACTCCTTTTCAAGAGCCTCTGGGGAAATGGAATTTCCATTTTCAATTTCAGATTCGGCTTCTAAAAGAATCTGTTCATATTGATATTTAGTTAGAGGTTTACCATTCACAGTAAATGCAACCACGTCGTTTTCCTGATAGCTTTCAACTACAGCTTTAATAACATTCAATAGTCGTTCGTCAGCCGATTTGACATAATCGATAACTGTTTTTCTTAAATCTATGGTTTCCATATCACAAGGCATTGAAATGAATACTCAGTATCTCCTGTGCATTCAACCAACTAAAGTACAATTTTATTTTATAGCACAATTCTCTAAATTTATAAGCTTGTGTTAATTAAGCGCAAGCAAGAACGATTTTGAGAGAAAATATATTAAAAATGCACCTAATGTTGATAAGTAAAGTTATTTAGGTCTTTTTCCGCGTTCTTTTTTCAATGTTGTAGCATCTGTTCTATCTTTGTAATCTTAAATCATAAAAAATGACTGATAACGTTCGTGTGCGTTTTGCACCAAGTCCAACAGGACCTTTACATATTGGCGGTCTGCGCACCGCACTTTTCAACTACTTATTTGCCAAAAAACATAATGGAACGTTTATTCTGCGCATTGAAGATACCGACCAAAATCGTTATGTGGAAGGTGCTGAGAAGTACATTATTGACGCGTTAAACTGGTGCAATATTCCTTATGATGAAGGCCCAAATCACAACGAAAAATTTGGACCTTATAGACAAAGTGAACGCAAACATTTGTATCAAGACTATGCCGATCAATTGATTGCTTCTGGTAATGCCTATTATGCATTTGACACTGCAGATAGTTTGGATCATCAACGAAAAGAGCTTGAAGCCGAAGGAAAAACCTTTATTTACAATTGGCATAACCGACAGTTGTTGCTCAATTCATTGTCGCTTTCAAAAGAAGAAACGCAAGCCAAATTAGATGCCGGCGATGAATATGTCATCCGATTTAAATCGCCGGAAAACCAAACTTTAAATCTGACAGATATTGTTAGAGGTAATATTACAATCGACACGAATATTTTAGACGATAAAGTTTTGTTTAAAAGTGATGGCATGCCCACCTATCATTTGGCAAACATTGTAGATGACCATTTAATGGAAATTACCCACGTGATTCGTGGTGAAGAATGGTTACCTTCCCTAGCCCTGCATTATCAGTTATATGATGCTTTTGGTTGGGATAAACCTCAATTTGCGCATTTACCCTTACTTCTTAAACCAACAGGAAAAGGTAAACTGAGCAAGCGTGATGGCGATAAATTAGGCTTTCCAGTATTTCCTTTAGAGTGGCAAGATCCTGAAACGAATGACATTTCCAGCGGTTATAGAGAAGCTGGTTATTTCCCAGATGCGTTGGTTAACTTTTTGGCGTTTTTAGGATGGAATCCAGGTACTGAACAAGAACTCTTTACTTTAGAGGAATTAGTTGAAGCTTTTGACTTGGAACGTGTTCATAAATCTGGCGCTCGTTTTGATCCTGATAAAATAAAATGGTTCAATCATCAATACATGCAAATGCAATATGACGATGATCTGGCTGAAGTTTTTAAAGACGCGCAACCAGAATTAGCTGATATCGATGTCAATTACGTTGCTATGGCCGTTGGAATGATTAAAGAACGCGCCACTTTTATTTCTGATTTCTGGGCCTTATCATCCTTCTTTTTTGAAGCTCCTAAAACCTATGATGAGAAATCATTTACTAAAATTGTGACGAATGAAGCTCGCGAATTAATGAGCGAGCTAGCACAGGTTATTAATCATACGGATGATTTTACTGTAGAAAACGTGCAGACTGATGTCAAAGCTTGGATTGCAAAAAAAGAAGTAGGCTTCGGAAAAGTGATGCAGCCCTTACGATTAGCATTGGTTGGCGCCATGCAGGGCCCTGATGTGTTTGAAATTATTTATATGATTGGAAAAGCCGAAACTGTGCAACGTATTGGAAATTTATCACAAGCTTTATAAATTGGGATGTGGCTTTTAGCTAAAAACAGAGGATTCCTAGCAAATATAACTTAAATTAGTGTTTTACATTTTTAACATTTAAACCAACCGCCTTATGATTCCTATTGCTATTCCCTTTATTGTTTTTGGATTACTTATCTTGTTTTCTTCTTTTTTTACTGTAAAACAACAAACCGCCGTTATTATTGAACGCTTTGGAAAATTCCATAGCATCCGTCATTCTGGTTTACAAATGAAAATTCCAATTGTTGATCGCATTGCTGGTAGAATGAGTCTTAAAATCCAGCAGTTGGATGTGATTGTTGAAACCAAAACCTTAGATGATGTATTTGTCAGATTAAAAATCTCTGTTCAGTTTATGGTGATTTCCCAAAAGGTTTATGATGCCTTTTATAAGCTCGATTATGCACACGATCAAATCACAAGTTATGTATTTGATGTGGTTCGTGCGGAAGTTCCAAAAATGAAATTGGATGATGTATTTGTTAAAAAAGATGACATTGCTATCGCTGTAAAAACAGAATTGAACGATGCCATGTCTGATTATGGTTATGACATCATCAAAACTTTAGTCACTGATATTGATCCTGATGCCCAAGTAAAAGCAGCGATGAACCGAATCAATGCTTCTGAACGTGAAAAAATAGCCGCTCAATTTGAAGGAGATGCAGCGCGTATTTTAATTGTGGAGCGTGCTAAAGCTGAAGCTGAAAGCAAGCGTTTACAAGGACAAGGTATTGCCGATCAACGTCGTGAAATTGCTCGTGGATTGGAAGAGTCTGTTGATGTCTTAAATCGTGTTGGAATTAACTCACAAGAAGCGTCAGCGTTGATTGTGGTAACCCAACATTATGATACCTTACAATCTATTGGTGAACACGTGAACAGTAACTTGATCTTGTTACCGAATTCCCCTCAAGCAGGAAGTGACATGCTCAACAATATGGTCGCTAGTTTTACGGCCAGTAACCAAATTGGTGAAGCGATGAAAGAAGCCAAAGAGAAAAAGAAAAAAGACGATCTTAAAAAGTAATCATGCCTAGAAAAACCCTTCAAATTTGAAGGGTTTTCTATTTAGTATCAGTTCTGTCCAGAAAAGAATTAAGATGGCTCCGCTTTTAGAATTAAGAACAAAGACAAACCATTCAAAATTAAAAGTACCGTGGATTTTTAAAAGGGTTGCGTTCCTCCCATTGCTGCTCAGGATTCATCAACTTAAAAATTGATTTTAAGATCGCATTGATAATAGGATTGGTGTGTTTAATATAAATGGACATCGATTTTGGCTTCGCTCCTACCGAACTTTTAATTTCCATCGCCGTTCTTGCATAAACAATTGTTTTAAAATTATGTTCAATCCCAAACGC
Organism: Gelidibacter sp.; assembly: GCF_039916245.1. Taxonomy (GTDB): domain Bacteria; phylum Bacteroidota; class Bacteroidia; order Flavobacteriales; family Flavobacteriaceae; genus Gelidibacter. The sequence goes on along the minus strand of NZ_JBDSLS010000256.1, from coordinate 2,174 downwards.
CAACATTTCATAAAGCATGTTTAAATAAAGTTGATTCTTATATTGATGGGCGTCATCATAACCCAAAAAATAAGTTTCCAAAGTTTCGCCATTTAAGAGGAGCGTATAAAAACCTATGATCTCATTATTCAGATTAAAAGTAAAAACTCTAAATTTTTCTTGCAGCTCAAGTTTGAAATTGAAAAAATGATGTTCTGGAAGTAAAAACGTGTTAAAAGCAGCCTTAGTGGACACATTTTTATAAAGATGATATAAGTGTTCGGAATTTTCTAAAACTTCATCCTGAGTCATCTCTGAAAGCCGAATTTTGCCCAATTTTTTTTTCGCGCGCTTGTATCTGGTCTTATATTTTGTGTTCAGATCATTTAGATAATCTTCCATGTTCTTCCAATTCGGAGAAATATCCAAAATCATATTGGGCTGCACCTTAAATTCGGAAAATCCATGTTGATCAAAAATTTTAGATGATTCATGGATTCTATCGGCTTTGAAAAAATCCTTGAACAAAATCGCCCTGATGGATTTATGCTCATTTTTCTTAATCAAAATTTTAAGATCATCAATCGCTTTAAACAAGGTTTCCAAAAAGCCATCTTGTGAAAAGTTTTCATTTTTGAAATACATTCCATGTTGCCCTGTATGCGTTAAATTTCCAACGACAAGAATATTTCCTTTTAATATCCGTGAGATACCATCTTTTAAAATAGCTTTCCATTGCGACCCGGCCGAAGCTCTAAACATATCTTTAGCATAGAGTTTCACACGTTGAATCAGGGCAATTCCCACTAACCTATCTTCATTAAAAATTCCTATATAATACAGCGAAATTGATCTCGGAGCAGCACCTTCTAAAGCCGTTAAATAAGCTGTTTGCAGGAATAAATCATGAGTTGCCAACGTATTCCATTCGGGTGGAATTTGGGTGGTCGAAGTGTAAATTTTAGACTGTATCAAATTAAGAAAAGCACTGAATTGTAGTTTTCAGTTCTTGTAAATGTAAGTGGTTATTTTGTTTTTATAATAATGAATACGCTGTATTAAAGTCAATAAAAACCACTATTTAAAAAAAGGGTTTGTTGTGAACGTACCGATCACAACAAACCCTTAATAATAAATAACTTTTCAGTATAAAAAGCTTAGATGGCTCGTGCTTCAGCAACTAAAAACTCATTGTTATCTTCCAATCCTGAAGTTATAAAGGCATTGATATCCTCATTCCGTTCCAAACCTTGTTTCAATAAAATACCAAGTGTAATCATGGTTGCAATGCGCGTGCCCACTTTTTTGGCTGCGGTATTAAACCAAGGTTGCAAATCATCATAACTCACATTTTTGGCCAGTTCTTGAATTTCTGCTTTGGCTTTCAACTGCTTTTCTTCAGGAAGATTGGTATATTTTTTACCTAATTGCTGAATGACATCGATGGCTTTGCGTTGCGGCTGATTATTTTGTGGTTTCGGTTGATTGTCGTTTTTCTTTTCGCTTGGCTTTGCCTTCGCCCACGAATCCCGCAAACCCACAGTTTTATTAAAAATTAATTTTTCAGCTGTGGTATCCTTATCAACATTGAAATAACCAAGACGTTGAAATTGAAAGCGTTCGCCAATTTGAGCCTCTTTTAAACTTGGCTCCACATAAGCGGTAATGATTTTCAAAGACTCCGGATTCAATAATTCCATAAAGTCTTTTTCTGGATGCGTATCTGGCGATTCATCCATAAACAAGCGATCATATTCTCGAACCTCTGCTTTTATAGCATGTTCAATCGATACCCAATGTATCGTACTTTTTACTTTTTTGGTCGCATCATCCGAATACGTACAGTGAATTTCAGTGATATTACCGTCAGCATCTTTAACAACACTTTCCGCTTTTATGATATACGCATTCTTTAAACGCACTTCCTGACCTAAAGTTAATCGGAAATAATTGCTGCCGGCTTGTTCTTTAAAATCGTCTCTCTCAATGTATATTTCTCTTGAAAACGGCACTTTTCTGAAGCCAGCGTTGTCATCTTCCTGGTTGTTTTCAGCCTCTAACCACTCCTCTTTTCCTTCAGGATAATTGGTAATAACGACTTTGACAGGATCCAAAACCGCCATAATACGCGGCGCAATCTTGTTCAAATCTTCACGGATGCAAAACTCTAAAAGGGCAACATCAATAATATTATC
>NZ_JBDSLS010000255.1:0-4978 GCF_039916245.1 Gelidibacter sp. | reverse complement strand
TTGGGGATTGGTTTTTCTACAGCAATTACGCCTTTGGTGGCAGAAGCGGATACAGAAAAGGATTTTGCAAAGGGAAAATCGGCATTAAAACATGGCTTGTTTTTGTGTACAGCCTTGGGGATTGTGTTGTTCGCGTTACTTCTTTTGGCAAAACCATTGATGCTAATTATGGATCAACCTGAAGAAGTAGTGGCATTAGCCATTCCTTATTTGGATTTGGTGGCGTTTTCATTGATTCCACTCATCGTTTTTCAGGCCTTTAAACAATTTAGCGACGGATTGTCCTTGACAAAATATCCGATGTACGCTACCATTTTAGCTAACTTGATTAATGTGTTGCTCAATTATCTTTTGATTTTTGGGAAGTTCGGATTTCCGGAATTGGGGATTGTTGGAGCGGCTATAGGGACTTTGATTTCTAGGGTCGTGATGGTTTTTTTCTTATGGTGGTTGTTGAGAGCACGTGAGAAATCGAAGGCTTTTGTTACCGACATCAAGATTTTTGTTTTGGAATCGCCTATGCTCAAAAAGATCATAAATATTGGGTTGCCAAGTGCCATGCAAATGTTTTTTGAAGTGGCTATTTTTACTTCTGCCGTATGGCTTAGTGGTACCTTAGGACAAAATCCGCAAGCGGCAAATCAAATCGCTTTAAATTTGGCGTCCATGACCTTTATGGTCGCATCAGGATTAAGTGTGGCCGCGATGATTCGTGTCGGCAATCAAAAAGGACTTAATAATTTCACGGAATTGCGACGTATTGCCATTTCTATTTTCTTGTTGGGCGTTGTTATTGCAGTGGTTTCTGCGGTTGTATTTTTCTTATTGCATAATGTCCTTCCAACGATTTACGTGGATTTAGATGATCCTATCAACGCTATTGACACGAGAGAAGTAGTAGCCATTGCGTCCACCCTACTTTTGTTGGCTGCTATTTTTCAGATTAGTGATAGTTTGCAGGTCGTTGCCCTCGGCGCCCTTAGAGGTCTTCAGGATGTCAAAATTCCGACAATTTTGACCTTTATATCCTATTGGGCTATCGGATTTCCTATTAGTTATTATTTTGGAAAAGAAGAGGCGTTAGGAAGTACTGGGATTTGGTTAGGGCTTATCGCCGGACTAACGAGTGCCGCCATATTATTGTTCATCAGATTTAATTATTTGACCAAAAAACTCATAAAGTCGGAAGTGCCTAAAATGGCTTAAGTTTAGAACTTAAAGTATTTGAAGTACCTTGAGTACTTAAAGTTAGTTTGACGATTGGATTTTTGAAAATAGTGATAACTTTGCACACTTTAAGTACTCATAACTCATAACTTCAAAACATGGAACTACCAAAATTCATCCTCGGCGATAACACAGATTTTCCAGATGCTATTTACATCATTCACACTGAATTTCCTCGATTCATATTAAATTTAGAGGATGACGAAGTAGAGTGGATGGAGGAATTTGATGAACATGATGAAAAGGAAATCGCTTCTGGTACAGAGAATTTGATTCAGGAGGCTACAGATTTTTACGACCGAGAAATCGAAAGATATAATGAATAATGATTGATCAAATATTACAGTGGGATACTGAGGTTTTTATGTTTTTGAACGGCTTGGGAACATCCTCCTGGGATTTGTTTTGGTTAATCTATACCTCAAAATTCACTTGGATTCCATTTTACGCTTTACTCCTTTATCTGATTTTTAGGCAATTGCCGTTAAAAGCATTTTTTACAACTATTGTTGTGGTTGCCTTAATGATTGTGGTTGCCGATCAAACCTCCAATCTTTTTAAAAACGGATTCCACAGATTGAGACCATGCCATTTAGCAGAATTGATGGAGACTATGCGTCTCGTTAAATCATATTGTGGCGGTCAATATGGATTCTATTCTGCGCATGCTTCCAATACGATGGCGGTGGCGTTTTTTATTGGGTTGACTTTAAAAAAACGCTTTAAGTATTTACTGTATATCATGATTGTTTGGGCAATCTTGATGAGCTACAGCCGTATTTATATTGGGGTACATTATCCTTTGGATGTTCTTGTGGGAATGATTTTTGGTGTGATCACAGGAACGATTTTTTACAAACTCAACGGTTATGTGATCCAAAAATTTAATTTCAATTCGAAGGATTAGGCAATAACGTGAAGTGATTTTTCCAACAAGGAAATGTTAATGGCTTCGCTATTGATATTGAAAAACTCGCCATCAATTTGACTTTCATACACCTTTTTATTGGCTTGATGAATTTTGATGGCATTGGCTTGATAGCATTTTGCTTCCTTAATCAAATGGTGTTTTTTAATCAAGATTAAAAACCCAAAGTAAAGCGACTTTAACCGTGATATTTTTGAAACGATAAGCACATCCAACAAGCCATCTTGTAAAGACGCCATGGGTGTTAAACTGATTTTATAGCCCATTTCATTGGAGTTGGAAATAAAAACCATAAAAGGATTGGTTTGAATCTTTTCGCCGTTTATTTCGACCGTTATTTCATTTCCATAATTCAAATCTTTTAAAGCTTTTAAAGTTGATTTGATATAGCTGAGCAATTTTCTTTGGTTGGAATTTTCATAATGTCTAATCACTTGCGCATCAATGCCAATACCTGTATTGCTAAAAAAATAATGTTCGTTGATAAGGCCAACATCAATTTTCTTCACGCTTTTTGTTTTTATAAGAGCGATGGCACTTTCAATAGTTTTTGGTATTTTTAAATTGGAGGCCAATCCGTTTCCTGATCCTAAGGGGATAATACCTAAAATGATGTTCGTATTTACTAAACACGAGGCCACTTCATTTATGGTGCCATCGCCGCCACAGGCTACAATAATGTCGGCATCTTCTGTGATGGAAGTATGAGTTAGTGCTTTGGCATGTTTCTTATAATCAGAATTTTTTATGGTAATCGCATAGTCTTCCTTTTCAAAGAAATTTTCCAAAAATTCTCGACTTATAAGATGGTTGCCAGAACCAGCTGCAGGATTCACTATAAAGTGTATGTTTTTCAAATAATTTTCCTTTAATTTTTAGATTCTGAATACTTCATGGACAGTCTTGTAAGTGGGAAAGTGAGGTCTGTAGCAAAAGTCTGAAAAGTCAGCGAAAGATATTAATTTAAAGACATAATTTATCAAAAATTTAAGAATGTAAAATATTACAATCGACCATTTGTAAATGTTTTATGATACCATTTCTACAGATGTTAAATGCTTGCGATTATGAATGAATATGGTCGATAATGTTCCATATTATAAAATGTGTATTTTTTATACAAACGCACTATAGCCGGTAATTGCTCGCCCCACAATTAAAGTGTTTATTTCTTTAGTGCCTTCGTAAGAATAAATGGCTTCCGCATCGGCCACAAAACGTGCTACATTATATTCCAACAAAATACCGTTGCCGCCCATAACTTCCCTTGCCTGACTCACGACGTCGCGAGTTCTCAAAGAACAGAATACTTTTGCCAAGGACGCATGTTCGTCGGTTAGCAAGCCTTGATCTTGTAATTCAGAAAGACGATAGACCATCGTTTTCATAGCGGTTAAATTGGACAACATTTCTACTAAATGGTTTTGAATCAATTGAAACGAGGCGATTGGTTTGCCAAATTGTTCACGTTTTTTGGTGTATTTCAGTGCGTTTTCATAAGCACCTCTGGCGCAACCAACCGCTTGCCAAGCAACGCCAGCTCTGGTCATGCGCAATACTTTGGCGGTATCTTTAAACGAATTGGCATTTTGAAGGCGGTCTTTTTCTTGAATTCTGCAATCTTTTAAAGTGATGATGGCATTCTGAACCGTACGCAACGCCATTTTATCTTCAATTTTTTCGGTTGAAAATCCTGGCGTATCTTTTCTTACCAAAAAACCTTTCACCTTGTTGGTTTCTTCGTCTCTTGCCCAAATAATGGTGACGTCCGCAAAGGTGGCATTTCCAATCCATTTTTTTTGGCCGTTCAAAATCCATTCGTCGCCTTCCAATTTGCAAGTGGTTTCCATTCCGCCGGCCACGCCACTTCCTATATTAGGTTCGGTTAAACCAAAGGCACCGATCAGTTCCATTTTTTGCATTTTTGGCAACCATTCTTCTTTTTGCTCTTCGCTTCCGCAGAGGTAAATCGAACCCATGGCCAAGCCGCTATGTACTCCGAAAAATGTCGAAATCGAAACATCCACGCGCGCCATTTCTTCGGCAATAATTCCTTCCATAATAAACGGAAGATCAGGACAGCCGTAGCCGCGATAAGCAATTCCACAAATATTCAATGCGGCCAACTTGGGAATGATTTCCATGGGGAATTTGGCTTTTTTCCAATAATCGTTCGCAATCGGTTCTATTTCTTCTTGCATAAACGTGCGGACTTTCATTTGAATGGCGCGCTGTTCTTGTGTGAGTTTTAAATCGAGATCGTAAAAATCGCCATCAATAGGAGGGAGTTGGTGTTGGCCTTTTTTGCTTTTTTCAGTCAGCATTTTCATGAGTCCGTCGAGTTGTTTATCATCTAATTCGCCCACGGTTTTCATGATTTTAGGTAAATCAATCTTTTCTGAAATTTTGCTTAAATCGGCAAAATCAACTTCTTTCATCAAATTGATGACGGATTTTATTTTATTGAATAACTGCATAATGCGCTTGAGTTTTTAGATTAATTGTTGAAAAGTTAGTCATTTCCTATAAATTAATGAGAATCGAAGTGTGCATTAACAGACTTTTTAACGCGGTAGAAATCGAAATCGAAATCGAAATTGAAATCGAAATTGAAAATGAAGTTGAACTCGAAATCTGAAACTTTGAATTTTGAACTTTTTCTCTCGCAAAGTCGCAGAGACGCAAAGTAACCGCGTAGAAGTTAAAACGAAGAAGTGTTTAGGTTTTAAACTTAAAGTAAAATGCGTATTAAGTTGCGGCCTTAGCGAAAAAACCTTGTGTCCTTAGCGTTTAAATAAATACAATTCCTAACCGCAAGGAGCG
>NZ_JBDSLS010000254.1:0-3080 GCF_039916245.1 Gelidibacter sp. | reverse complement strand
GTTGGAAAGGACCTGACCACATCGGGTGCCACGGCGTCCGACATTTTGAATAACATTCCTTCCGTAAGTATCGATCAGCAAACGGGAAGTCTGAGCTTACGTGGCAATCAAAATGTGCGTGTCATGGTAGACGGAAAATTATCCAATGTTCCCGTGGAGCAGCTCTTGAAACAAATTCCGTCGACCTCAATCAAGCAAATTGAATTGATCACCAATCCGTCTGCAAAATATAATCCAGAAGGCATGAGCGGCATTATTAATATCATTCTTCATAAAAACACGAATGTCGGTTTTAATGGAAACCTGAATCTTGGCTTGACCAAAGAAATCCATGCGAAATTCAATAGCTCGATGGATTTGAATTACAGAAATGGCAAGTTCAACCTCTATGGGAATTATGGCAACAACATAGGCAAAAACCAAAATTACGGAACCATCGATCGACCTAATGACAATTCTCAGCAGGCTTTTAACATTTTCAACAACAACAAATCCCATCTGTACAAATTTGGAATCGATTTTTATGCGGATGATAACAATACCATTTCCGTATTTACCAATCAGAACAGCTATGATGGTAAAGGCCTAGGCGCCGTCAGCATTTTAAGACCGAATATGGCAACTCAAGCTCAAGTTTTTAATGTTTTATCTGATAATCTATCCTCACAATACAATTTGGTGTTTAAGCATAACTTGACCAAAGAAGGCGAGAAAATCGATTTAGAGGTGGATTACAATACCTATACTGAAAATGAAGCTTCTGATTTCACATATACTAATTTTTCATTTCCTCCAAATTATATGGATTTTGTTGACACCAATCGTGAGCAAACCACCATCAACTTGGACTATGTGAATCCGCTAAGTGACAAAGCAAAATTGGAAGTTGGACTTGAAGCGCGTTTGTTTAATACGGATGTGCATTATGATTCCACAGGAAAATCCTTTAATGAAACAGGTGCCATCATCAACACTCCAAGTACAGACTTTAATTATAAAAGAGGTATTTATTCGGCTTATCTCACTTACGGAAAAACCTTTGAAAAATGGAGTTATCAAGTGGGCGCCCGTGCAGAAAGTGTTACAGATGACGCTAAAGCCATAAACTATACAGAAAACTCAAGGGAAACTATTCCTTTTAAAAACGATTATCTACAAGTGTATCCCTCCGCATTTCTGACCTATACACCAAGTGATAAAAACTCCTATCAGGCGAGTGTGAGTAGACGTGTGGATCGACCAGGTTTAGGACAAATAAACCCCATTAGAGAATGGAGCACTCCACTAACCTCTTCTTTCGGGAATACAGAATTACAACCTCAGTTTACGAATTCCATTGAATTGAATTATACAAGAAAATTAGAAAAAGGCTCCTTTACAGGCGGTGTTTTTTATCGAATTATTGAAGATGAAATTAATCAAGCGGCATTTATTGACCGTCTGGATTTGAACAAGACCATTCTAACTTATGATAATTTTGACAACACCTCTGCGTACGGCATTGAGCTGTCAAGCACCTACAAACCTGCAGACTGGTGGAATTTTAATGCGAGTTTTGATCTGTTTTCACAAACCCAAAAAGGTATTTCTGAAATTTTAAATACACCTATCGGACAAGAACCCACAGTAAATGATATAGGACTTACTGAAATTAAAGTGGATAACATAGCCTACAGTTTCAGAATGAACAATACTTTTAAAGCGACTAAGAAGCTTAGTTTTTCTCTTTTTGGCATGTACCGATCAGAAAGAGAAGGCTTACAGTTTACCAGCAAACCCATGTATTTTGTCAATACCGGTTTACGATATAACTTTTTGGATGATGCTGCCACATTCAGTTTTAATTACAATGATATTTTCAATACAATGAAGGCTCAATTTGAGAGCGACCTGCCTTATCGTCAAGTGGGACAATTCAATTGGGAAAGCAATTCCTGGAACATCGGATTATCCTATCGTTTTGGCGGTGGCAAATACCGCGCTTTACAACGAAAAAATAGAGATCAAAATGAAAAATCTGGTGGCGGTGGGATTATGTAATGAAAACTATCAATTACACAACTCACTACCAAGCAACTAAGACGATCCAGACGCTAAATATGTAACGAGAAAAAATAATGCATTAAATATTTCAACCGTTAAAGTTATGTTAATTGTAGAGTTAATGTTGGAACATTCCTATCTAAGCCCTTGTTTTATCACACCTAACTAACTATTGTCTTATTTTTAAATTGATTTGAATTAGCCTTCTACTTTTTGAAAAAAGGTATTAGCGAAGTTGGTATACCTAAAATCCGAAGTTTCGACTTCGGATTTTTCTATTTTACACACCCTTATAGTATTCCTTTTTTGGGGAATTAAAAACCCATTATAAGCATCGCTAAATTATTGAGCACTAACTTTTATGCATGAGCATAAAGGTGTTAAATCTGAAGGTTTCCCCTTCATAATCAAGCACTTTCTGTTAATTGGAAGTTAAAGTGAAAAACTGATGAAATAAAACAGGGATTATAGCGTCTGAATATATGTGATAAGTTTTCATATTTAATCAAAGTGTTAGTTAAGTTGATTAATAGCAGAGAAGCCCGGGACAGAATAATGTTTCGGGTTTTTCAATTCCTGCTTGCCGAATTCCTGCGAAGGCAGGAAACCTTCAGGTTCAGCGAAGCTAATCTTAGAATTTAACTATCAATATATGTATATTATAATCTACACTTAAAATAAAATTCCTGCCAAGGCAGGAATTTTAAGAGCTCCATAATAATGGAAAAATTATAAATTCAAAATAGCTTTATAAAAATCCTACTAATTCTCATCTTTTAGATCGTCATAAATATCGAGATTATCATTTTCATCATGTGATCCCTACCTTCGCAGGGATTAAGTAACCACGCAGGGATTTTGCTACCATCTAATTACCACACTTCCCCAAGTAAATCCACTACCAAAAGCAGCCAATACCACCAAATCGCCATCTTTTATTCTACCTTCTTCCCACGCTTCTGAAAGGGCAATAGGAATGGATGCCGCTGTAGTGTTGCCATATTTTTGGATATTGTTGAACACTTGATCATCAGTTA
>NZ_JBDSLS010000253.1:0-4247 GCF_039916245.1 Gelidibacter sp. | reverse complement strand
CCAACCATAACAACTTGTTTTTAACTTATCAATCAACAAGAAATCAGATCAGGCCATATTAAGAGAAAAACAATTACCTCTTATCGAGCTAAAGTATCCATTTTATATGAAAAACGAATAATGCTCATAAAAAACAATTAAATCAGGCTTGAAGTCCTAGGTTTTCGGTGCATTTTAAAGTTTCAAATAAATACCAGAAGCCTTTATAAATACTGTTTCACAAGAATAAAAATAAAGAATAATTAATATTTACTGGTCCACCTCTACGTCATGGTCATCAAAAAGCCATTGGGTCATACCGCCTTTAAGATCGTAGATTTTGACAAATCCGGCATCCTTAAGTTTTTTGGCGCATTTTGCACTGCGGCCACCAGATCGACAATATAAAATAACTGGCTTTGTTTTGTCCAATTTCTGAATGTCTTGATCAAAGGTTGGCGAATTAAAATCTATATTCTGTGAATTTTTTATAAAGCCGTCAATCCTGTCCTTAGCCGATCTGACATCGACCAATTGTACATCATCCATTTCCATCAACGACAGCATCTCCTCTGGCGTTACCAATGTTATTTGGTCATCAGATTCTTTCTTACAACCTATTATAAGGAACGTAAAAACTACGATAAAAATCAACGAAATACGTTTCATAGGGATAGGCTTAATTTTCTTATAAAAAAAATCATGTTTTATTTTGTGGATGGTCCGTTCCAATTACTGAAACCTCCCATTAAGTTATAGGCTTTTTCAAATCCGAGTTGATTCATAATGGAACAGGCTTGTCCGCTGCGAGCTCCAGATCTGCAATACACATAATAACTTTTATAAGGATCCAATTTTTCAATGGCGTCGATAAATTCTTGACCTTTATAAATATCTAAATGAATAGCATTGGGAATATAACCTTCGTTGACTTCCTCTTGGGTTCTTACATCGATAATGACGGCGTTACTGTCATTCTCCAATTGTGATGCCCATTCTTGTTGTGATAAATCTGCCATAGCTATTATATTTAAAAGGACAAAATTAACATTTCTTTATGATATAGACCAAAAAAAATCTGAAGTGTTACACCTCAGATTCATTTTTAACATTTAAACCCAACAAAATTAGGCGTTTTTCAAGGATTCCTCTTTATAGTCTAATGGAGCAACCTATGGCTCTGGTTTCAGTCTGTTTAATCGGTTGTCCAGCTAAAAGTGCATCAACCGCGTTTTCAACATATTTAGTTTGGACGGCTTGGGCATCTTGATAGTTGTCATCAATGGCACCTATATATTTAACCTCATTCCCTTTAGTGGTTTTTTGAATCAAATAAACTTGAGGCGTTTTGGTCGCGCCATATTGCGGCGAAATTTTCTGACCTTCATCCATTAAGTATGGAAACGTAAAGCCTTTTTGTTTCGCTCTTTGCTTCATGGCTTCCATATTATCTTTAGGCTGAATGTCCGTATTATTTGGCATGATGGCAATAACAGGATAGCCTTTAGATGCGTATTTTTTATCGAGAGCTACAATTCTATCTTCATAAGACACCGAATAAGGACAGGTATTACACGTAAAAATGACGATAAAACCTTTAGCATCTTTGTAATCAGATAACGAGACCATTTTGTCATCAATATTTTTCAATTTGAAATCGGTGGCGATATCTCCAATTTTATAGCCGCTACTAACGGTTGTAAATGCCGATAATCCAACAATCGCAATTACAGCGAAAATTCCTATTATTTTTTTCATGACTTTATTTTAAATCGTTTTCTGGTCTAGTCTACTCAATAATTATTCCATTGTGTAAATTAGAAAGGACGAGGATTATTTTAAAAATTGTTTTAATTCGGTTTCCAATTCTTCATAAGTAAAAGTCTGCTCATAAAACTGTCGTTTATCTTTATTAAAAATAAGAGTTGCAGGAATGGCGCCAGACCAATCCGGATTAATTGCCGGAATCCAAGTGTTGGAATCCATGTCATTCAAAGCTACGACTTTCGATTTTAATTCATGTTTTTTTACAAACGGCTTTAAATGGGAATCATACTTTTTAGGGAAATCCAAACTTACCAATAACACTTCCACATTTTTATCAGCATAAGCGGCATTTACGGCTTCAAAATAAGGCAACTCCTTAATACAAGGTGCACACCAGGTCGCCCAAAAATTGACGATATAAACTTTATCGGTGTCCGTTTCCAAAAATGGCTTTAGACCTTCAAAATCGTAAACCTCCAAAGGCTCTGCCACATATTTAGAAGTTTCATCAGTGGTTGAATGCCATGTGGACGGGCTTGTTTCATTCTTACAAGACGTCATAATAACTACAAATAATACTAATAAGGTTCTCATGGTATAAAAATATAACTCCCTTTGCCGTCCAATTAAACTTTAACAAAAAATTATAGCTTCAGTTGATCGCAAATCAAAAAACCAAACGTACATTTGTATATACAATTGTTGTACATGAAAGAGATAGAACATATCATAATGACCAGTAGCCAAATTCCCTTGGCAAAACGGACCGTTTTGAATATTTCGTATACCAGTGTTGCGATTAAAGATACCATTTCAAACATCTTAAAACCTTTTGATATTTCTGTTGAACAGTTTAATGTGCTCAGAATATTAAGAGGTCAAAAAGGAAAGGCTGCCAACCTTCAAGACATTCAAAATCGGATGGTCAGTAAAATGAGTAATACCACAAGATTGGTCGACAAGCTTATTTTAAAAGACTTCGTGGAGCGTTTTGTATGTAAAAAAAATCGCAGAAAAGTTGAAATATTCATTACCGCGCAAGGTTTAGAATTTTTAAAAGAAATAGATCCTTTGATCGAAAATACAGAAGCAAAATTAATGTCGTCCTTAACGACAGAAGAACTCAAAACCTTAAATATTTTATTAACAAAGCTTAGAAATTAAACATTAATTCAATTACAATTAAAAAAAAGAAAACCTTATGAAAATTACATTTATTCTAGCCATTGCTTTTGCAGCAAGCACATTCAACGTTTCAACCAAAAAGAACGTCGACGTCGTTAACAGTGAAATCACTTGGAAAGGCCGAAAAATAACAGGCGAACATGAAGGCACCATAAAACTTCAAGAAGGCACCTTGCATTTTGATGGCAAAAAACAATTAACTGGCGGTACATTTATTATGAATATGTCTTCCTTAAATGTTACGGATTTAGAAGGCGAAATGAAAGGTAAACTTGAAGGCCATTTAAAATCAGATGATTTTTTCGGTACGGACAACCACGCTACTTCAAAATTTGTGATCACTAAAGTTCAAGGAAAAAACGGGAAATATAAAGTCACTGGAGATTTGACCATCAAAGGCATCACCTTTCCTAATACTTTTGATATGACCGTAAAAGAAAACAACACCGCTACAGCCAACTTAAAAGTGGACAGAACAAAATACGAGATTAAATACGGATCAGCAAGTTTCTTTGATGGCCTTAAAGACAAAGCTATTTACGATGAATTTGAGTTAAACGTTACCCTTAAATTTTAAATCAAAAAGTGATTAATAGCACGTTTTATTGATTGGGATCCTGCAACTGCAGGATTCTTTTTTTAAAATTTCTTTCGAAATAATTTGAAAACTTAAATTTTCATTTCTATATTTGGCAAAACAATAACTTGAACACAAATTTAAATCATACTTGGTGGTGGAACTTTTCGAAACAACATTCGTGAGGTAACGCTATAGGTATATTTAAATATTAATATAAAAAAGGCTTGTCATTCACGACAGGCCTTTTTTCATTTGTAGTAATTGTCATTTCCACGAAGGTGGAAATCCAATTAAGAAGAGTAACCAAAAAATGTTCAATTTTTATGTTTCTAGAAAAAACCTTCTTTGTTTATATTATGACAAATACGTACAACACTGTAATTTATGTCGGTTTTTCAGGTCAAATCAATGAAAGGATTCATCAACATAAGAAGAAATATAGTAAAGGATTCGCCAATAAATACAATTTGAACAAAATTGTGTATTATGAAAAATTTGAATATGCGATGGAGGCCATTAAAAGAGAAAAGCAAATCAAAAAGTGGAATCGAGAATGGAAAATAAATCTTATTAAAGATTTTAATCCCAATTGGGACGATTTATCACATTTTTTAAAAGAATAAAATTATTAAGATTTCCGTACCTGTCTACCGACAGTCAGATACACAGAAATGACATTAGAAATTTATATGAAAACTTACAGTCTATACACACATTACAAAAAAATTCTTGCAGA
>NZ_JBDSLS010000252.1:0-3452 GCF_039916245.1 Gelidibacter sp. | reverse complement strand
ACATCCTTGATTTTGGAAGAATGCAACGTATGAGCGAAAACGAAACGGCCAACGGTAAAAACGCTTACGGTTTATTGGACATGATGCAAGATTTGCGCAAAGGTGTTTTTAGTGAGTTAAATAGCGGTAAAGCAATAGATGCCTACAGAAGAAATCTTCAGCGTGGCTATATTGATAGAATGGCTTTTTTAATGACCAAAGAACAAACTCCAATTCCGGCAAATTTCAGACGATTTGTTTCAAGAACGAATGTTGATGTGAGCCAATCTGACATTAGAGCAATCACCAGAGCAGAATTGAAAACTTTAGAAGGCACAATCAAATCTGGTTTAGCAAGAACCAATGACAATATGAGCAGAATCCATTTAACGGATGCGCTGCAACGTATTGACGCTATTTTAAATCCAAAGAGCTAACGCGTTAGTTGTAGTTATAAAAAAATGCTTCAAGGTTTCTTGAAGCATTTTTTATTTAATTGCAATTGGCATCTCAACGTTTAGACAGATGAATGATTCATTTTATTGGAGTGCTCTTTAAATTTATAAATCCATTTTAGGAAAGTCTACAATTTCGATACCTTATTAACAGATTTATAAGCTAGTCTTAAAAATCCAGTTATTATGATAAATACAATCCCAACGACAGTGCGATATTTTTGAAAAACAGTATCTGGATATACATTGGTCAGAGAGATGATTAAAATAATCAAAGCTAAAAACCAAATTAAAGCAATGATAATTAGTCCTGTTTTTTTTATAATCAATTCCATTTTAAAATTACAATTTCACATGCCATCCGCCACAAGGAATATCACTTCCTATCATTAAAACATAAGACTATTTGCTTCAATTATAATTTAATTAAATAGAATGATTTAGTGTCGTATTTCATAAATCAATTCATTGTTGTCCGATTAAAGTTGCGTTGATCTTCTAAGAATATTGACCGATAAAGTTCTTTTAAACGTTTTTCATCCTCAATCTCCTTCATTTCTCGGTTTTTGAAAACTATTTCTAAAACATCATAATCCATTCTAATAATGAATTTCAAGCCCATATTTTCAATTAATTACGTGTTTAGTCTTTGTTCTTGGCTCTATCAGCGGAGCGGCGGTTACTGAGCTTGTCGAAGTGTCTTAATTCTTTTCCGGACAATAGAGAAATCAATTATAACCATACATTTGTTAAAAATAATACACGAATTGTATTGGTATAACTACTTAAATCAGTGTAAATCTGCTCCATCAGCGTCATCAGTGTTCTACCAAGGAAAGGAACGCAGATAACGCTGATTTCTTATGATTAAAAAGGATAAACTATTAATATCGGGGTTTATATTTTTGAGGCCATACTAGTAAATAGAATGATTTGCTAACGTATTACAAAAATAAACCAACTATACCCAAATCAATTTTAAACACATATATACTAAAAAACAAAATACGACATTATATCATTTTAAAAACTCAACTCAGCCTTATTCAAAATACATTATCCTCTTGGAAATAGACCAAAACCGTCCCAAATAAAAAAGATTTCCTAACCTCCAACCTCTACTCCTTCTCAACATAATCCGCAATTGGAATATCATTGATAAACACATTATCCAAAACAGCTTTTCCCTTAAGAACATAAACCAAAGCATACGTATTGTTTGGCAGAGAATCTCTTTGTGCCTGAGCATGCGCTAATTCGGCGTCATAAGCTTTTGTTTCATTCATGTAAAACTCATTAAATGGAAAGGAAAAACCAACACTATTGTCAAAACGGTTGTACCAAGTGACTTTTGTTTTTAGATAGTCACCCGCTTTCGGATCATCTTTGGACACATCTTTGACCATGGCAAAACCAAGACTATCTGTTTTAAATGTTATATAAATAGGCGCATTAGTTACCCAAGTGGTATCGTTGGTAGCCGCAAAACTGATGTCGTAATTTAAATAAATATATTTGCCTTTAAAAGGATCGGACGGATCAACAGGCTGCGTTCTGAATTTATAAGCAGTTCCCCTAGCAATGGTGTTTTCTTGATCAAGAATCATTTGAGCCGGAACAAAGAGTTGCGCCAAAACGACCACTACGAATATTGAAAATATATGGATTGATTTCATCTTCTTAATTTTAAACTTTCACAATTGATTTTTTCCTTTTTAGCATGATATAATTGGCCAAAAAGAAGCCCACGCCAACAATTACAAATAACAGCCCTCTAATGACGTAGCTCATATCCGTATCAAAAAAGCGACACACAATCAGCGCGGTAATTATGAGTAATCCATAATTAAGAATTCCGAAATGATATCTATCTGCCCCCAATTTTATCGTGACAAGCCCAAGTACCAAAACAAGAATATTTACGAATATGGCAGCGATCAAACCATCTAACAGGCCGCTAAAAAAGAATGCCGTGAATATGATAAATACAAAATGAAACAGGTTAAATTGTTTCATCCATTGTTTTGAATACAAGTAAATGAGGAGTGCCAAAGTGACACCAAATAATAACAGCGTCATTAAGAACTCCTTAGATACAAATAAATCGGATCCACTATCGAAATTCCAAATCCCAATAAAGCTGCAAATCAAAAGCATCACAACCGTTCCGACAGACCCAAATATGAGGTACCCATTACGTCTTAATTTCCGATCATCAAATATGGGAAGCTTTCCGATATTATAAAAAAGACCAAATAAAATTATATAGGTCAAATATCCTAAATCGCCATAACGTTCTAAGAATGTGCCTAACGTAATGATAACACTTAACGGCAGCAACCAATTAAAAATGGAGGTCACATTGGCTTCCGATTGATGCTTTAGCAATTGCAAATAATGAGGCATTAACAATGCAAGCAACAGCACATATATCCAAGGCGCTTCTGAAAGACCATTAAATCCATAACCTATACTTACCGCGTAAAAAGTCGAAAAGGCAATATGAAGCATGGCTACGGCGTTGGATTTTAATAGATAGATCAACGGCAAACACAGCAAAATCCAAATCAATACATAAGTACTTAAATCGCCAGGGATATTATAAATCTGGCTTACCAAACCAATACTGGAACCCACTGTAAAAAACAGGAATGTGCCAGACGCCTCTTTCCAGGTCCCACTTTTCTTTTTAAGAATGGCATAGCCTGCCAATACTTGTCCTAAAATCAAAGGAAATAAAGCAAGACCGGTTTTCAATGCCCGTGAAAAATAATCCCAATTATGGGCCAAAATCAGAATGATCCCCAATCCCACTAATAAGGATCCTAAAACACCAAATATTGCAAATAATTTGTTAGGCGTTTCTGATTCTTGTGATTGATAATAACCCAGAATTTTTATGGCAACTTCTTCCGAAATAACTTTATTTCTTACCAATTCTGGCAATTCGTCAACAAGTCTTGATTTCATTCGTATTGATTTTTATGTTAAATGTAATCTTTTATTTCTTATGCTTTT
>NZ_JBDSLS010000251.1:0-8546 GCF_039916245.1 Gelidibacter sp. | reverse complement strand
ATTTCTGTCATGCCAACATCTTCGATACCTTCTAACTGTAATTCCCAATAAATCAATTTTTGATATAAATCGGCCCATTCTTCATAACTATTAACCATAGACATGTCCATGGCGATTTTTCTGAATTCCTGTTGATAGTTGGAAGTTGTTTTTTCTGAAATTAATCTAGAATGATCTAAATTCTTCTTTAAGCTCAATAATATTTGATTGGGATTAACCGGTTTTATCAGGTAATCGGCGATTTTATTGCCAATCGCTTCCTCCATAATATTTTCCTCCTCACTTTTCGTAATCATCACTACCGGAAGATTGGCCCGTCGTTCCTTAATTTCATTCAGCGTTTCCAATCCCGTTAATCCTGGCATGTTTTCATCTAAAAAAACAATGTCAAAGTTGGTGTCGTCAATAATTTCCAGAGCTTCCATACCACTTTTGCAGGTGGTAACATTGTAATTCCTTTTTTCTAAAAACAAGATATGGGGTTTTAGCATATCAATTTCATCGTCAACCCAAAGGATATTTATACGGTTCATGTATATTTGTTTATAATTAATGATTAAAATCTCAAGTTTGAACAAAGTAAACAAACTCAAAATATTTAACGACCCAATTTACGGATTTATTACGATACCAAATTCGTTAATCTTTGATTTGATTGCCCATAAATACTTTCAAAGATTGCGCCGTATTTCTCAAATGGGCATGACTTATTTGGTATATCCAGGGGCGCACCATACCAGATTTCATCATGCCATGGGAAGCATGCATTTAATGCAAAAAGCCGTTAATGTCCTTCGTTTTAAAGGTGTTGATATTTCTCAAGAAGAGGAAGATGCTTTGTTAATAGCTATACTCTTGCATGATATTGGCCACGGCCCCTTTAGTCATGCGATGGAGCATAGTATTGTCACGGGAGTTTCACATGAAGCTATTTCCCTTCTTTTTATGGAGCGTTTGAACCAGGAATTTAACGGAAGTTTAACGCTGGCCATTCAGGTTTTTAAAGGAGAGTACCACAGAAATTTCATGTGTCAGCTCATTTCCAGTCAGCTGGATATGGACAGAGCTGATTATTTGAAACGTGACAGTTTTTATACAGGTGTTGCAGAAGGCAATATCAATGCTGAACGCTTGATTACCATGTTGAATGTCGTAGACGACGAATTGGTAGTAGAGGAAAAGGGTATTTATAGCGTTGAGAAGTTTTTGGTAGCCAGAAGATTGATGTATTGGCAGGTTTATTTGCATAAAACCAGTGTGGTGGCCGAGCAATTACTGATGCGCGTTTTAAAACGTGCCAAGGAACTGTCTAATAAAGGTGTTGATTTAAAGGCCAGTAGTGCCTTGACTTATTTTTTGAAAAATGATATCAACAAGTCAAATTTCACCATTGATACGCTTGATGTTTTTGCGCATTTGGATGATTATGACATCGTTTCTGCAATGAAGGAATGGCAATATCATGATGATTTTGTGTTGAAAAACATCTGTTCTATGATTATTAATAGGGACTTGCTCAAAGTGAAATTAAAAGACAAAAAGCATAAGATTGAAGACGTCCAGGCGCATAAGGAACGATTAATGAAGCAGCATCATATAAGTGCTGAAGAAGCGGGCTACTTTGTGTTTACAGGGGAAGTTTCAAATCAGGCTTACGAGCTGAAATCCCAGAATATAAACATCTTGTCAAAATCTGGTAAAATCAAAGATATCGTCAAAGCCTCCGATCAGCTGAATTTAAAAGCGCTCTCAAAGCCAGTGACCAAGTATTATATTTGTTATCCGAAGGAATAGGTTTGAGGTGGACGTTATGTGAAATCTGTGACGAATGGATCAACGACATCCATTAATACTGAACCTGTCGAAGTAACTTTACAACAAATAACAATATATGATACATTTTTTCTATTTTTGCCATTGATGAAATTTACAGCACTACAAATAGCAGGAATTTTAGAGGGCGATATCGTTGGAAATCCAGATGTCGAGGTCTCTAAACTTTCAAAGATCGAAGAGGGTATTGAAGGGTCATTGACTTTTTTAGCCAACCCTAAGTATAAATCCTATATTTATACCACCAAGGCATCCATAACTATTGTTAACAGATCATTTGAGCCCGAAAGTGACGTCACTACGACACTTGTAAAGGTTGATGATGCCTATAAATCGTTTTCAAAACTTTTAGAATATTACAATCAGGTGAAACTGAATAAGTTTGGGATTGAACAACCTAGCCACATTTCTAAAAACACAACCCATGGAGATGATGTATATATTGGCGCATTCACCTATATAGGAGAGAATGTATCCATAGGAAACAATGTCAAAATATTCCCTAATTCTTACATAGGAGATAATGTGAAAATTGGAGATAATACGGTATTGTTTGCTGGGGCTAAAGTGTATTCTGATTGCATTGTGGGTAAAAATTGTGTTATTAACTCTGGTGCAATTATAGGCGCTGACGGATTTGGTTTTGCACCAAACGAAAATGGTGAATACACCAAAGTACCACAAACAGGAAATGTTATTTTGGAAGATTTTGTGGATATTGGTGCTGCAACTACTATCGACAGAGCCACTTTAGGATCGACCATTATTAGAAAAGGTGTGAAATTAGACAATCAAATTCAAATCGCACATAATGTTGAAATAGGTAAGAATACCGTTATTGCTGCCCAAACCGGCGTTGCAGGCTCTACCAAAATTGGAGAAAACTGTATTATTGGTGGTCAGGTTGGGATAGTGGGTCATATTACCATAGGTAACAACGTGAAAATACAAGCACAGTCTGGTATTGGCAGAAATGTTAAGGATGATGAAGTTCTTCAAGGCTCACCTGCATTTGCTTATGCCGATTATAATAAATCTTATGTGTATTTTAAAAAGTTTCCTAAATCATGAAAGAAATTAATAACATTGATAAAAAAATAAATGGGAATAGTTAAGACAGACATCAAACAGAAAACGATTCAAAACAAAGTTTCGTTAACTGGTGTTGGATTGCATACAGGAAATAATGTGACACTCACATTTACACCTGCACCAGTGAATTCTGGATATTCATTTAAGCGTGTTGACCTTGAAGGAACACCAATCATTGAAGCAGACGCCAATTATGTGACCAATACACAACGCGGCACCTGTTTGGAAAAAAACGGCGTTATTATTCAAACTTCTGAGCATGTTTTGGCTGCTCTTGTAGGAATGGATATTGACAATATTATTATTGAATTGAATGCTTCTGAGCCTCCTATTATGGACGGTTCTTCCAAATTCTTTGTGCAGGCACTTGAAGATGCAGGAATTATGGAACAAGATGATTTCAGAGAAGAGTATGTAGTTACAGACGTGATCACTTATGTGGATGAAGAGTCTGGAAGTGAAATGATCATCATGCCGTCTAAAGAATACCAAATAACCACAATGGTCGATTTTGGTACTAAAGTTTTAGGCACGCAAAACGCAACTTTAAATAATATCCACGATTTTAAGGAAGATATCTCAAATGCAAGAACGTTTAGCTTTTTGCACGAAATTGAAATGCTTCTGGAGCATGGATTAATAAAAGGAGGCGATCTTAACAATGCGATTGTTTATGTAGATAAGGAATTATCGGCTGAAACAATGGAAAAACTGAAAGTCGCTTTCAAGAAAGATAATATAGCCGTTAAACCAAATGGCATTCTTGATAATTTAACCTTGCACTACCCAAATGAGGCGGCGCGTCATAAATTGTTAGATGTGATTGGGGATTTAGCGCTTATTGGCATCCGTTTAAAAGGCAAAGTAATTGCAAATAAACCTGGACATTATATCAATACGCAGTTTGCCAAGAAATTGTCTAAAATGATCAAAATCGAAAGAAGGAGCAATGTTCCGGTCGTCGATTTGAATCAGGAGCCCTTAATGGACATCAATCAAATCATGGACATGTTGCCGCATAGACAACCGTTTTTAATGATTGATAAAATTTTTGAATTGACAGATTCTGGTGTTATCGGTATGAAAAACGTAACGATGAATGAGTCTTTCTTTGCCGGCCATTTTCCAGGATCTCCAGTAATGCCAGGTGTTTTGATCGTGGAAGCGATGGCGCAAACAGGTGGGATTCTTGTATTAAGTACGGTTCCTGATCCAGAAAATTACTTAACTTTCTTTATGAAGATCGATAAAGTAAAATTCAAGCAAAAAGTTGTTCCTGGTGATACCTTAATATTCAAGTGTGATCTTATCACACCAATCAGAAGAGGTATTTGCCATATGCAAGGTTACGCCTATGCTAATGGAAAACTTTGCGCGGAAGCGGAATTAATGGCGCAAATTTCAAAAGTTAAATAACAAACGAACCGTTAAGTTCACAATTAAAAAATAGATAGTTGCTAAGTCAATTAAAAGAACCTAAAAAAAATAAAAATAAGGAAATGAACCAACCACTAGCATACGTACATCCTGGCGCGAAAATAGCAAAGAATGTTGTGATTGATCCTTTTACAACTATCCATAATAATGTTGTGATTGGTGAAGGCACATGGATAGGGAGTAACGTAACCATTATGGAAGGCGCTCGCA
The DNA here is from genome assembly GCF_039916245.1 of Gelidibacter sp. GTDB lineage: Bacteria > Bacteroidota > Bacteroidia > Flavobacteriales > Flavobacteriaceae > Gelidibacter. Next base: position 3,974 of record NZ_JBDSLS010000251.1, on the reverse strand, counting down.
TTGGAAAAAATTGTAATATTTTTCCAGGAGCGGTGATTTCTGCTGTACCTCAAGATTTAAAATTTCAGGATGAGGACACTATTACAGAAATAGGTAATAATGTCACTATTAGAGAATGTGTGACCATAAATAGAGGTACTACCGATAGAATGAAAACCGTTATTGGCGATAATTGTTTGATCATGGCCTATTGCCACATCGCTCATGACTGCATTATTGGAAATAATTGTATTTTTTCAAATAACAGTACACTTGCAGGACACGTGACCGTTGGAGATTACGTCGTATTGGCAGGAATGACGGCCGTACATCAGTTTTGTTCCATAGGAAATCACGCTTTTGTAACAGGCGGATCTTTGGTACGTAAAGATGTCCCTCCGTTTGTAAAAGGCGCAAGAGAGCCTTTGTCTTATGTGGGGATTAATTCGGTCGGTTTAAGACGAAGAGGTTTTTCTTCAGATAAAATCAGAGAAATACAGGACATTTACCGTATCCTTTATCAAAAGAACTATAATAATACCCAAGCTTCAGAAATTATTGAAGCTGAAATGGAGGCTACTCCTGAACGCGATGAAATTTTACAATTCATCAAAAATTCTCATAGAGGTATTATGAAAGGATATTTTAAATCAAACTAATTCTCTCAGATATACAACTTTACAACAAACAAATCAACAACATACAATAAATTACAAATGGCAACTACAGCAGATATTAGAAATGGATTGTGCATTAGGTACAATAATGATATTTATAAGATTACAGAGTTTTTACACGTAAAACCAGGAAAAGGTCCGGCGTTTGTAAGAACAAAAATGAAAAGTGTGACCAACGGAAGAGTTTTGGAGAACACCTTTTCAGCGGGACATAAAATTGATGATGTTCGCGTAGAAACACATAAATTTCAGTTTTTATACCATGATGGCGAATATTACCATTTCATGAACCAGGAGGATTACTCACAAATCAGATTGTTGGAAGCCGCTTTAGATAGACCTGATTTGATGAAAGAAGGTGAAGTCGTAACCATTTTGATCAATACTGAAGATGGTATGCCACTTTCAGTAGAAATGCCAGCCACCGTAACTTTGGAAGTTACCTCTACAGAACCTGGCATCAAAGGAAATACAGCGACAAACGCGACAAAACCGGCAACTGTTGAAACTGGAGCAGAGGTGAATGTGCCGTTGTTCATAAATGAAGGTGATAAGATCAGAATTGAAACTGAAAAAGGAACCTATAAAGAACGCGTTAAGGAGTAGTTTTTAGTTGACAGTCAACAGTCAACAGTCGGCAGTCCTCTGGGACGACCAATCGTCAAGCAATTTAACAACAAACAGGTTAACAACAATCAACAATGAAATTCCCCAAACCATATACCTTAAAACAAATTGCAGAAATCATCAACACACCTTATGTTGGCAATGATGATTTTCCTGTGTTGGGAATGAACGAAATTCACGTGGTTGTACCGGGTGATATTGTTTTTGTGGACCATCCAAAGTATTACGACAAAGCGCTAAAATCGGCTGCAACGATTGTGTTGATCAATAAGGAAGTGGACTGTCCTGAAGGAAAAGCATTGCTTATTAGTGATGATCCGTTTAGGGATTTCAACAAATTAACGCAGCACTTTAAGCCTTTCCAAAGTGCCAATCAAAGTATTTCAGATTCTGCAAAAATCGGAAAAAACACAATTATTCAGCCAAACTGCTTTATAGGTCATAATGTGGTTATTGGCGATAACTGTTTAATTCATCCTAATGTTATTATTTATGATGACACCATTATTGGTAATAACGTTACCATTCATGCTGGCACTGTATTGGGCGCGAGTGCGTTTTATTACAAAAAGCGTCCAGAAGGCTATGATCAATTAATTTCTGGGGGTCGTGTGGTCATTGAAAACAATGTTCATATTGGTGCTCTTTGCAGTATCGATAGAGGCGTCACTGGGGATACCATTATTGGCGAAGGATCTAAATTGGATAATCAAATCCAAATCGGTCATGATACAGTTCTCGGAAGGAAATGTTTGATTGCTTCGCAAACTGGAATTGCCGGTTGTGTAATTATCGAAGATGAAGTGACCATTTGGGGTCAAGTAGGAACCACAAGTGGTATAACTATTGGAGAAAAAGCCGTTATTCACGGGCAGACTGGCGTTACTAAGTCTGTTGAAGGAGGTAAAACATATTGGGGTTCTTCAATACAAGAAGCGAAAAATGAATTGAAGGACAAGGCTTACATCAAAAGAATTCCTGGTATCATAGATCAACTAAAAAATAAATAATGTCCCCAAAAGAAGTTGTAAAAGCCTTTTATACATCCGATTTAGCTAATAACAGCCAATTGGTTTCTAAATACGTCCACAAAGATTGTCAATTGCATTGGAATAGCAGTACAGGTTATAAGGTTCTGGACTACGACGGATTAGATGAATTTTATAAAAATGTCAATTTATCATACAATTCCCTAAAATGCGAAATCAGTCATTTGTTGCAAGATCAAAATCATGTCACTATAAGATTCACCGTGTTTATTAGCACCATCGAAGACCCAGAAAACGAACAACCCTTGGCCAACTTTATCAGCATTTGGGAAGTAAAAGACGGGAAACTTTATAGAGGTTATGAATTAAGCCAAGTAGCGGACGACAATATAGAAAGTTACAAATCCTTTTCAGAAATAAAAGTTCAATAAAGGCTTCATAAATGCTGTTAAAAGGATTACTTTTGCGAAGTCTTAAAAATTAAAAAATAATATAAATGAGCGTTTTAGTAAATAAAGATTCAAAAATAATTGTGCAAGGCTTTACGGGTAGTGAAGGTACATTCCATGCAGAACAAATGATAGAATACGGAACTAACGTAGTCGGTGGTGTTACTCCTGGTAAAGGTGGACAAACCCATTTGGACAGACCTGTTTTCAACACTGTAGAAGACGCAGTTAAAGAAGCTAAAGCTGACACTTCTATTATTTTTGTACCACCAGCTTTTGCTGCTGATGCCATTATGGAAGCTGCTGATGCAGGTATAAAAGTGATTATTTGTATCACTGAAGGTATTCCTGTGGCAGACATGATTAAAGTTGCAAGTTATATTAAAAATAAAGACTGTCGCTTAATTGGACCTAACTGTCCAGGAGTTATTACTCCAGGCGAAGCAAAAGTTGGGATTATGCCAGGTTTTGTATTCAAAAAAGGTACCGTAGGTATCGTTTCTAAATCAGGAACTTTAACTTATGAAGCTGCTGACCAAGTTGTAAAACAAGGTTTAGGCATCACGACGGCAATTGGTATTGGTGGCGATCCAATTATTGGAACAACCACAAAAGAAGCTGTTGAGTTATTGATCAACGATCCAGAAACCGAATGTGTGGTGATGATTGGTGAAATCGGAGGTCAATTGGAAGCTGATGCTGCGTATTGGTATAAAGAAAGTGGTAGCAAAAAGCCAATCATTGGATTTATTGCTGGCGAAACTGCGCCTGCAGGACGTACCATGGGACATGCTGGCGCAATTGTTGGAGGAAGCGACGACACGGCTCAAGCTAAAAAGAAAATTATGAGAGCTTGCGGAATTCACGTTGTGGATTCACCTGCTGAAATCGGGAAGAAAGTAGCCGAAATTATGGCGAAATAACCTCATATGATTTATTGAGAACCTCACATTTTTGTGGGGTTTTTTTATTTGAAACAGTTCTTATCCTTATATTTGAGAAGAAAATTATCAACCTAGTTCGAGTGCCAAAATACAGAAACAGTGCATTCACTACTAAATTTATATATATATGAAATTATTAGAAGGAAAAACAGCAATCATCACAGGGGCAAGTAGAGGTATCGGTAAAGGTATCGCGCAGGCTTTCGCTCAAAATGGTGCAAATGTGGCATTTACATATAGTTCTTCAGTAGAATCAGCAAATGCCTTAGAAGAAGAATTGAACGCTTTAGGCATCAAAGCGAAAGGCTA
>NZ_JBDSLS010000250.1:0-4008 GCF_039916245.1 Gelidibacter sp. | reverse complement strand
TAGATGGGTTTTATGAACATCATCATTTTGAGAAAAAGACCTATCCTTTTTATATTTACAAAAAAGATAAATCACCCATCATTTTAGCTGGACTTTTTAATGAATGGGTCAATCCTGAAACTTCAGGGAAAATGAACACCTTCTCGATTGTGACGACCACGGGAAATCCTCTCCTGGCTAAAATCCACAATAATCCGAAACTTAAGGAGGCAAGAATGCCTGTGATTCTGCACGAGGAATTAGCAGATCAATGGTTGGCCAAATTAGAAGGCGATAAAGATCAGAAGTTTATTGAGGAGCTTATTCAAGAATATCCACAGGAAGAATTGGAAGCTCATACGGTTTCAAAATTGAGAGGTAAGGAATATATGGGGAATGTTCCGGGGATTAGTGATTTTGTGAAGTATGCGGAATTGGTGTTTTATGGATGTTCTTTTAGCGGAACGTTTATGTATATAAGCTGTGGCGGAATAAAAGAATTAATTTTCTGATGGTAATATACATATTTAAAATAAAAAAAGCGGTTCAAGTTTGCACCTAAACCGCTATTGCGTTTATACTTTGTTTTGTAGCGTTATTTCCTATTCAAATTGGAATAAGTTTGTCTACCTAATGTGTCTGTTAAAGGAAAACTATAAGTAGGTTTTTCTATAAGACCTAACATTTTAATAGTTTCATCAAATTTAGAAATCTGCTCCAACTTATTTTTTCCCTCTTTAGTCTTATCGACTATTTGTTCTAAAAGTTTTGCTATATTTTCCATAATTACAAATTTATATAAATTTTCTGGTGTGAAAAAACATTTCTCCATTATTTCGACCAATATATTGACATATTAGGTCGTTATATTCTCTAATAAGTTTGGTTAAAACAGGGTTACCTGAATAATCTTCTATTTTGAGTTTTAAGATATGAGTTAAAGCCGAAACTCCTATCGAACGACCGTGAGAGTGCCATATTTTGTTATCTCCTAAATCTCTTGCGATTTCTGTAGCTCTATCCTCTTTTTCTTGAGGTGTTACAGGATTTCCTGTTGAATTATGAGTGTTCCAATTTTTAAACTTGTATTTTACTAACCATTCTTTTAAAAGTGCAATTGTTAAGTCTCTGGCTTGTTCGTGTCTTCTCAACATAGCTAAATCCTGTTCTCTTAACATTATTAACTCTGCTTGCGAGATAGTTCCTGCAATTGATTTATTTATTAACTCTTCCACTTTGTCAAGATAACCTAAAGCTGGTACCCAGTTTTTTCCATTATAAACTTGCGGATCAATTGGTCCAAGTGAAGATGAGTAATCCATATAAATTGCATCTCCCGATAGACAAAATATTGTTCCAGCTGAATATGCTGCATCAGGAACTATAAAGTTTACAGTCTGGTAATGATGTCGTGTTATTTTAACTAATCTCTCGACAGTTTCGGCACTTCCTCCAGGTGTGTTAAGCATTATAAATAGCGTATCCTTTGTGTCAGGTTCAGATTTTAATTCTTCTACCAAATCTCTAAATGGTTTGTCAAGAGAATCAGACATAGGACCATAATAAAATAAAAAGTCCGCGTCAAAATGGTTTTCAAGTTCTCCTAATCTATTATTTAGGATTTCGTGTAATGTTGAGTCAAATATTGGTTTCATTTACGTTTTTTTTCATGCTACACTGGATAGGCACAACTCGTTGCGTCTATTTCTCCTATACATCAAACATATTCATTTTCAATACATTTCCCTACAATTCATGTTAAAAAAATCATTTTCACTAAACTCACGCTCTCTTATCCACACTATACGCCTCAAACCCCACCAAATTAAATAGTTCCCGCATTCTGGAACCGATACGTTCGCCGTAACGTTCCTGGATTTCTGCGGCGTTGAGGTTGGTAGTGCAATGTGTTTTGACGCCTTTTTATGTTATGAAATTAATGCACTTCAAAACTTAATCAACTTGTATTTAAGCCATGCATAATTTAGCAGGAGCTGCTAGAACAAAAACAAGAAAGCCCCAAAAGGGCTTAAATGATTTTGTTTTTTGTGAATTTATAGTACAGTTCAATACTAACTTGTACTGCAACTTGAAGATTATCATATTGACCTTACCCAAATTTTTAATAGCGGATAGCTTTATTCCGTAATTGCCATGTTTAAGTCCTCAAATTGTGAAACAGCCTTATCGTGTGAACCACTCTTCGACCATAGTTTCTAAGAGTAACACCATGACTTAGCTCATTAATTTTATCTTTAGTTCATCAAATTCATCTTGATTAATTACTCCGCTGTCTAAAAGTTCTTTCATTTTTTTCAATTCATCAACCACACTAATACGACCTGATTCACCAGCTTTCCCAATAGCTTTTGAGATAGCGTCCGCCATTGCATCTGCTGTTCCTCTCTGAGTATTGAAAGAAATGTATTTAGAGCAAATATCTTTAATTTCGTTTGCTTTCTTTTTCCAAAAACCGTTTACATATATTGAGTCATGGCCTGTACTCTTTATTATCAGAGTAGCACCAAACAAGTGTTTATCAACAGTGATTCCCGTAACATTTTGAAAATGTAAATTCTCGGTATCAACGGATATTAAATACCAGTTTCGTCTCCTATACTCAATATGATTGTTATCAATATTCAGAATATTTGGAGTTAATGGATTGTAATCTCCCTTAAGTAGTCTAAGGAAATAATTTGATTTGAAATTATGCTCTTCTACCATGATTTCTGTTTTTTTAGTTTATATAAATTTTGGGGTTTATGTGCCACAACATTTGGATTAGCGCAACTCGTTGGGACTATCTCTCTTAATCATCAAACATATTCATTTTTAAGATATTTCCTACAATTAGTTTAAAAAAATCATTTGTGTTAAACTCACCCCCCTTTTCAATACTCGTCGCCTCAAACCCTACCAAATTAAAAAGTTCCTGCATCCTGCAGCGCATACGTTCGCGGTATTGTTCTTGAATTTCTTAGGCGTTGCCGTTGGTGGTGCAAAGGGTTTTGACGCTTTTTAATTTGAAAATCTCAAAACGGGCAATTTAAAATGGTCTCGAAACGAACAAGTTCATTCGAGGGTAAACGTTCTAAAAAAGTATTCCATGTCGTGTGCAGGAATGAGTCCTTCGGTATTTTTGGGGATCTGCTCTAATGTGAGATGGTTAATTTTGGCATATGCCAAATGAACCCCTAAAAGGTCTTCAAGCATTATGGTGACGGCTTGATATAAAAGTTCTTGTGGGTTTTTCCAAAATCCAGGAAGGTAAACCGTTATATCAAATACCTCAGCTATTGGACAATAATTGATTGGGGCAAACATCAGGTCGCTGATCTTGATTTTAAAGTCTCCGAACTCATATAAGGGATCGGTACCGTCAATGATTTTGCTTAGGTTGCTCATTGGTTGCAACTTTGCAGCGAATTTCCAATTGAGCATTTTCGGGGCTTTGCTAATGAGATACTTAATTTTGATGGCCAGATTTGTATCCCCTCCAGCCGTAACGATCAGTTTGTACTTTTTACCATTTTGTGAAGGGTATTTTATGATAAAAGATAAATCGGGGCAATAGTTGTTGAGTTTTGTATGGCCCTCCAAAAACAAACCTCCTAAATTTATTATTTCTTGTTGATTTTCTAAATGTTGGTGGTTTTCTTTAAACCAATACCAGAACAGGTCATGGGTACTCATCGTGTTAATGGGTTTAGGTTGAATCAAGGCTTTCACTTAAGCACTAATATACTGAATGCAAGTAATGTAACTACTCCTGGAAGATATTAAAATCCAATAATCGAATTTCATTCACATCCTCTTATCCACACTAGACGCCTCAAACCCTACTAAATTAAAAAGTTCCCGCATTCGTGAGCGAACACGCTCACCGTATCGATCTTGAATTTCTTCCGCGTTGAGATTGGTGGTGCAGTGGGTTTTGACGCCTTTTTCTTTAAAGAGGTCATAGCGGGAGATTAATATTTCCCCCAGGACATTGCAGTCTTTTCCGAAGTGGGTGCCTATGTTTTC
>NZ_JBDSLS010000249.1:0-11080 GCF_039916245.1 Gelidibacter sp. | reverse complement strand
GTGGCTGTTGTGGAATGGCAGGAAGTTTTGGATATGAAAAGGAGCATTATGAGGTCAGTATGCAAGTAGGCGAACAAACCTTGTTTCCTGCGGTTAGAAGGGCTCCTGAATCCACAGTGATTTCTGCAAATGGCACGAGTTGTAGGCATCAAATTATGGACGGCACCCAAAAAGAAGCCTTACATCCTGTTACAATTTTAAGAAGAGCACTTTTATAAGGATAAAAAATTAAAAATAAATTTAGATTAAAACTGAAGGCTATATTCCATTCAAAAGGTGGTTTTTATTTTATTCCTGACTGAAACGTATTGACGCTAAATGGTTAAGATAAAAACAAAATATATTTCATTAAGAATTGTTATCTTACAGCCTTCAAATACTCAGAAACGCTTTTAGGATTCTATTCTTTTGTTTCTATCAGAATACAATTATATTAGCGTAAAATTACTTTTATGGCTGGAAATTCCTTCGGAAAATTATTTAAACTCACAACTTTTGGTGAGTCTCACGGTGTTGCAATTGGAGGTATTATTGATGGGTGTCCATCAGGAATACAATTGGATTTTGAAGCCATTCAATTAGAAATGGACCGTCGCAAACCGGGCCAGTCTGATATTGTTACCCAACGTAAGGAGTCGGACGTGGTTGAATTTCTCTCTGGTATTTTTGAAGGCCAAACCACAGGTACGCCAATTGGTTTTATCATAAAAAATACCGATCAAAAATCCAATGATTATTCACATATAAAAGATGTTTACCGTCCAAGTCACGCAGATTATACCTATGATAAAAAATATGGCGTACGCGACTATAGAGGTGGCGGACGCAGTTCAGCACGTGAAACAGCAAGTCGCGTTGTTGCAGGCGCCATTGCAAAACAGATGCTGAAAGACGTGAAAATTCATGCCTACACATCGTCAGTTGGTGATCTCTTTTTAGACAAACCTTATCAAGATCTTGACTTCTCAAAAATTGAAAGTAACACTGTACGTTGTCCTGACGAAGCTGTTGCAAATCAAATGATTGAAAAAATCAGAGAGATTAGAAAGCAAGGCGATACCATTGGTGGCACAGTGACATGCGTGATTCAAAATCTACCTGTCGGATTAGGCGAACCTGTGTTTGATAAACTACATGCCGAACTTGGTAAAGCCATGCTATCCATAAACGCTGTTAAAGGCTTTGAATATGGCAGCGGATTTTGTGGCGCCAAAATGAAAGGCAGTGAGCACAACGATCAATTCAATGCCGACGGAAGCACGAAGACCAATTTATCAGGAGGCATTCAAGGGGGGATCAGCAATGGTATGGATATTTATTTCAGAGTGGCTTTTAAACCCGTAGCCACCATCATTCAGAAACAAAATACACTCGATAATAAAGGTGATATCGTAGAAATGCAAGGAAAAGGACGCCATGATCCATGTGTCGTGCCAAGAGCCATTCCCATTGTGGAAGCAATGGCAGCCTTGGTTTTAGCCGATTATGCACTCCTGCGCAGGCAGGAGTCTCATCAATAAACAGCTATTGCTCCTGCGAAAGCAGGAGTCTCATGAACAAATTGATGTGACTTGAGAGCGCTATAAAAATTAATTTCATTTTAAAATAAAGATCCCTGCCTACCCAGGGATATAGCTTATGAAAAAACTGGCATTACATTGGAAAATCATCATCGGAATGATCCTTGGTATCATTTGGGCGCTGACCTCAAGTTATATGGGGTGGAGTTCATTTACCATGGATTGGATCGATCCATTCGGCACTATTTTCATCAATTTACTGAAACTTATTGCCGTGCCATTGGTGTTATTTTCCATCATTGGCGGTGTTGCTAATATTGGAGATCCTTCAAGTTTAGGAAGGATGGGAGGAAAGACCTTGCTCCTTTATCTGGTAACCACAGTATTCGCTATTTCATTGGGCTTAGTGCTGGTTAATACTATAAAACCAGGTAAACTCATAGACGAACAAAGCCGAATAGATAACCGTATCAATTATGAAATTTGGGCAAGTTCGCAAGGTCATGAAATTAAAGATGGCATCAATTATCTTAAAGATCCAGCGTTTTTTGAAAGAGCACAGGTGATCTCCAATTTAACCAAACAAGATTTAAAGGAGGTTTCTGTTTCAGATAAAATTGCTACCGCCGATCAACGCAAAGATTCCACACCATTACAACCGTTGATTGACATTGTTCCGGATAACTTTTTCTACTCTTTATCTAGCAATGGGTTAATGCTTCAAATAATCTTTTTCGCTATTTTCTTCGGGGTTTGTTTATTGTTTATTCCAAAAGACAAATCAGCACCCGTTTTAAAGCTGGTAGAAGGCATCAACGAAGTTTTCCTGAAAATGGTAGACTTGGTCATGCAAGCGGCACCATTCTTCGTATTTGCACTTTTAGCTGGTGTGGTAAGCAAAATGGCTGGAGATGATATTGGAAAAGTTTTAGAGATATTTAAAGGCTTGAGTTGGTACTCATTGACGGTATTAATTGGTCTTATGATCATGATTTTTATTACCTATCCTGGCATCTTAAAAGTTTTTGTCAAAAAAGTATCTTATGCAGGTTTTTTTAAAGCCATGAGCCCTGCACAAACGTTAGCGTTTTCAACGTCCAGCAGTGCGGCTACTCTTCCTGTAACCATGGAATGTGTGGAGCAAAATCTTGGGATTGATAAAAAAATAAGCAGTTTTGTGTTGCCTATCGGCGCCACCGTAAACATGGATGGTACCAGTCTTTATCAGGCTGTTGCCGTTATCTTTTTAGCACAATTGCACATGATTGATTTGACCCTTGGCCAGCAATTAACGGTAGTTTTGACCACGACTTTGGCTTCCATCGGATCAGCTGCAGTACCAAGTGCAGGTTTGGTCATGTTGATCATTGTATTGGATTCCGTCGGACTCAATCCTGCTTGGATTGCTATTATTTTCCCAGTTGATCGTATTTTGGACATGTTCAGAACGGTGGTTAACGTTACGGGCGATGCTGCAGTGTGCTGTATCATCGCCGATGGTGAAAACATGATTAAGTATCAAGAGCACAAAAATCCAACGGAAACCTTTGATCTAGATTCATAATCTGAAAAAATCATGATTGCTATCGTTTCTGCAAAATGGCTCAAAGAGAATTTAGAAATGTCAGGAATCGTGATTTTGAATGCCAGTATTCCAAAATCAGGCACAACATCTGCAGCATCTTTAGGTGAAAATCGGATACTACATACTCGTTGATATCAGGAACAAATTTAGTGAGGTGTCAGCACCTTTTCCGAGCACATTTCCTTCGGGCTCTCGGACCGAGTATGGAACTTTGACAACTTAGAAAGGGGTTTCACAAACCGAAATCAATAATCTTAAATATGTACCGCGCGCTTTCTATTGATTCTATTTTTTATCACTGAAAAATTGAAAACAAAAATCGATATCAGGATAAGAAGATAACAAACGCCTTCGAGAAGACTTACTTTTTCCTTGAAATAGAAAATAGCAAAACCAAAGTTAATTAGTGGGTTAAGATAAATAAACACACCAACCACTGCCGAGTTTAAACCTTTTAAGGCATATATATTAAGATACATCGGAATGATGGTAAAAACTACCGCAATCAATGCCAACATGCCATAAAAAAATGGCGTCTTTTCATTAGGTGAATCGTAAGTAACTATAAATGGCAATAAAAAAAGGACGGCAAAAAACACCTGAAAAGTCAACACCAAAAACCGATCGATCTCATGGTTTTTTCGCTGCAACACCAAGTAAAGGGCGTAGCTCAAGGCAATGATCATACTATAAAACAAGTCCGTAATATTGCCAAGAGATAGCAGTAAACACGCTGTACCACTTAAAATAACGGCGACCCATTGCAACTTAAAAAGCTTTTCCTTCAGAATCAAATAGGCCAAAACCATGGTCAATATCGGACAAATTAAATAGGCCAATGAAGTTGCGCTAACGCTCACGTTATTCATGACATAAATATAAATGTACCAGTTGAGTGCCAAAAACAAGCCGCTCAGGATATTGACGACGATGATGCGTTTTTTAACACTTGTGCCCAACCCTTTAAATGTGCTTATGGTTGACTTCAATGTTTTAGGACGCAAAAATAACGACACAAAAAGCATAATCCCCAAGGAACCCAAGGTGCGATAGCTCAAGATGTCAAATGCCGAAAATGCATCAAGCGATTTTAAGACCACACTAAAAAAGCCCCAAATAGTAAAGGCCGTAATTACTGCGATATAATATTTTGAGTTCATTATAAAGGGTTTTAAATATGCCTGCAAAGGTATTCTAAATAGGAATGCTTTAAATGTAAAAAATGCTTATTAATGGTTATTTGTTGAATTTGAGGGAAACAGGACTATTCCCTAAGGGTTGGAAGAACTCAAAGGTTTTGCCCCAGATCTCAACTTTACAAAAACTTAGACTTCAACTCCGGTGTCGGAATCATGCATTCATCTTTCTTACCGTACCAATGGTATCTATTTCTGGCAATATAATCATAGACACAATTTCTGATAAAGGCAGGAACTATCAAAAACAGGCTCAACAAATTCCTTGGAAATCCAAGTTTAGATGCGATTTTTAAAGCAGCTGTAGATTTATAAGAAACACCGTTTTCTGAAGAATAAAGCAGGATAGAATCCATTTTTGCTCTATCAATATTGAATTTTTTTATAATTTCCTGTCCAACGTCACTTTGCAAGGCTGTATAACGAAACACATCGCCCTTATCATGCCTAATCACATATTGCACCGACGCCTCACAAAGATTGCAAACCCCATCAAAAAGAATGAGTTGTTTATTGTTTTCCAAATTTATGGACATGCTGTTTTCCCTTTAATTATTTATTAGATTGATGACGGATGACGGATGACGGATGACCGATGGCCGATAATCGAAACACCAACTGAAGACAGCCAACTGAAGACTGAAGACTGAAGACTGCCGACTGAAAACTACTTCACTCGCTCCACCAATTCCAACTGCTCTACACTGACATTAGTCGTAAACATGCCATAATTGATCACAGCCTTATTTTTTTCGAGCTTATCAATGCTGCCAACAGCTCTTCCATCTTGCAAACGGACACGGTCGCCCACCTTAAAAATAGGTTTTGACTTTGGAGCATCGGCCACTTTTATTTTGGCGGCTTTCTTTTTTTGACGAATAACTTCAACTGTTTTCTCAGCTTCTGCAATGACTTTTTGTTCTTTAGCTTTCTGAACTTTTTTCACGGTAGCAGAAACTTTCTTTCGTTTGGAGTTTTCAATTTGAACTACTTTGAATAATTCTGCCATAAGTTCCTTTTTTTGATGGTTGTCAAAATAGCGTTCTGACAAATCATTCATTTTTTGTCCCAAATAAATCAGGCGTTGATTACTGTCATACAATTCTTGATAGCTTTCTAATTTCTTTTGTATTTTCAGATTGATTTCTTCAAGTTTCTCGGCTTCCTCCAATTTCTTCCGCTCATTAACTTTAAGTGATTGTTCAGTTTTTTCGAGCTTTGAACGTTCTTTCTGTAATTTTGCGATGGTGGCATCAAACCGGACTTTTCCGCGTTCGATTTTCTTTTTCGCCCGATTGATTAAACTGAAGGGAATCCCATTTTTTTGGGCCACTTCAAAAGTAAATGAACTTCCAGCCTGCCCTAAAGCGAGTTTATACATAGGTTCCAAGCTGACTTCATCAAACATCATATTGGCGTTTTGCATAAAAGGCAACTCGTTGGCCAAAACCTTGAGGTTGGAGTAGTGGGTAGTGATAATGCCATAGGCTTCGCGATGGTAAAACTCCTCCAAAAAGGTTTCTGCCAAAGCACCTCCCAATTCAGGGTCACTTCCGGTTCCAAATTCATCGATTAAGAAAAGTGTATGCTGATTACACTTCTTCAAGAAGTAATTCATCTGTTTTAATCGGTAACTATATGTGCTTAAGTGGTTTTCAATCGATTGATTATCGCCAATATCGGTTAATATTCGATCAAATAAACATACTTTGCTCCGAATATGCACTGGGATCAGAAGTCCACTTTGTAACATCACTTGCAGAAGTCCGACCGTTTTTAGAGTGATACTTTTTCCGCCCGCATTTGGCCCTGAAATCACAATAATCCTGTTTTCCGGATGTAACTCGATGGACTGCGAAAAGGTTTTTATATGTTTCTTTTGATTGGAAATATAAAGTAAAGGATGAATGGCGTCTTTCAGAACATAATCTCTATTGTCAGTGATCTCTGGTAAAATAGCATTAATAGATGCCGCATATTTCGCTTTTGCGAAAATAAGATCCAATTCTGTCAAGAACTCTTGATAATCCTTAAGCAAATCTCGAAAGGATCTCGTATAATTGGTCAGTTGCTTTAATATTCTGGTTACTTCTTCCGTTTCTTCAAAGACCAAATTATTGAGTTCGCGGGTGTATCTAAACGTAGCTTCTGGTTCAATGTAAACAATACTGCCCGTTTTACTTGCTCCTAAAATGCTACCTTTTACCTTGCGTCGATACATGGCCTTAACCGCTAAAACACGCTTATTTTCAACGACGGATTCTCGGATATCATCCAAATAGTCCATAGAAGAGTAAGACGTTAAGGCAGACACAAAACTTTGGTTAATTTTACCTCTTATCGCATTGATTTCTTGCCTCAGATTAAAAAGTGTTGGAGATGCATTATCTTTTACATCGCCAAATCGGTCAATAATAGCATCTATTTGATGGATCAATTCAGTGGTAACCGGAATAGTGGATGAAAACTCAAAAAGATGCGGATAATATTCATGAAATTTCTTTAAAAAAATAATGATTTCATTCGATGCCATGGAAATCGCCTTGATTTTTCTAAAACTGACAGTTTCCAAATAGGAATTTTCAATTTTCAGAAGCTGAATCTCTTTGGTTATCGGCTCAAAACCGTGATTTGGAATTCGGTTGTCATTTTCAAAAGAAGCCAAATAATCATTGGTACGCTTCAAAGCAATGAGCAAGTCTTCTTTTTTAGAAAACGGCTTGCTCTGTAAAGCTCTTTCGGTCCCCAAATGGGTCATGCAATAAGCAGACATCTGGTCAAGGACGGTATAAAATTCAATATCTTTTAAGGTTTTCTCTTGAATGTGCATTCTCTTTTGGGAATCTTTAATAAGCTTCAAATTTACGGAAAATTAAACTTTTTGAATATAAATTTTAGCACCAACATAAAACCTCTTATTTTTATGAAAATCAGAAAAAATCATGACTATCCATATGCCTCCAAGTTGGAAAAAACAACTGCAAACAGAGTTTGAAAAGCCTTATTTTAAGGAGTTGATCAGGTTTGTGGAGCAGGAATATGACACCCATACCTGTTATCCAAAAATGGAGGATATTTTCAATGCGTTTGATTGGTGCCCATTTGATCAGGTTAAAGTGGTCATTATCGGTCAGGATCCTTACCATGGTGCAGGACAAGCGAATGGTTTATGTTTTTCAGTTAATGATGGCATTGCCCATCCACCATCACTTAAAAATATTTTCAAGGAATTGGAAACCGATGTGGGAAAACCATATCCGGTTTCTGGAAACTTGGAATCCTGGGCAAAACAAGGGGTGCTTTTATTGAATGCAACCTTAACCGTTAGGGCAGGAAAGGCAGCAAGCCATCAAAAGAAAGGTTGGGAAACTTTTACGGATCAGGTTATAAAAATCATAAGTGATCAAAAAAATGACGTGGTATTCTTACTTTGGGGAGGTTTTGCCATAAAAAAAACGAAATTTATCGACGCCACAAAACATACCATCATCACTTCGGGTCATCCTTCGCCCTTAAGTGCCAATCGAGGGTATTGGTTTGGGAATAAATCTTTTAGCAAAACTAACTACCAGTTGGAGCAAGTTCATGAGTCTCCAATTGACTGGTAAGCAAAGCTGAATCTTTTTTAACAGGCTTAACCTTAGGGACTTCTTTTTTGACAGTTTTATTACAACTGAAGGCGAGTAGGAGAAAATTTAAAGCAACAAAAGAAGCCATAATTAAAGCAATACTGGTAATCATATTTTTTAATTTATGTCATAGAATGACGCGATTTGGAACGGTAAATGTAGCCAATTTCTATTCATTTTAACACTAATTCACATATTATTCTTGAAACGTTAAAGTTTCATGATGTAAATCATATGACTGAAACGATCTCCCTGTAATGCTTTTGTTCTGAAAGAATATCGAGTTTCATGAGTTTCTGCTGCACTTTTTTAACGGTAGCCTCATCTAAATTGCTTTGTGACCATTCTGTTAAAGTGAGCCACTCCTGAACATCTTCTAATTGGAGATCATACCTATTGGCAATCATTCGGTCAATACTTGGAATTTCCTTAAAATCAACTGTCGTATTATTGATGACCTCCAAAATAGCTTTAACGACACTTTCATTAACTTCTAAAAATTCATTTCTAACGGCAATTACAAAACAAGGCCATGGCGTTGGACAGTTAGCGATACGTCTAAAAACTCCTGAATCCACAATAGGTTTGGTCATGAATTTTTCCCACATAAAATAATCGGCGTCGCCATTGCTCAACGCTTTCACAGCACCATCTAAATCTTGTACAACTTCAAATTTCAGATCGGTTTCTAAATCCCAGCCGTGATTCTCAGCATTGATATAAGCCATCAAATGAGATCCAGAGCCATATCTGCTAATCGCACAACGTTTTCCTTTCAGATCTTCAACCGATTTAAAATCAGAACCAGCGGCGACATGAATGCCCCAAATAAGCGGAGTTTCCACAAAAGTCTGAACAATTTTACTCGGATTTCCTTCGGCAATATCCTTAACAATCCCTTCGGTTAAAATTACGGCCATATCGATAGCGCCCGTTCGGAGTGCTTCACTCATCGCGCCAGTGCCGCCAGGATAGTCTTCCCAACGCAAATTAATTCCTTCTTGTTTGTATTGGCCATCCTTAAGCGTTAAATACCAGGCCAAGTTAAAATGTTCTGGGACGCCACCTATTTTTACTGTTATCATTCAAAATTCATTTTTCATTCCCTTGAAAAAGAGAATCTCTTATTTTTTATTTTCCATAATGTCATTAGCGCCATATGGTTAAGATATAATTTTTTTAGCTTTATTCGCTGATTTCTAAGCGAACTACTCGACCAACTTATTTAATGTGTATAGGATCAATTCGTTCACAGTTTTACTAGAATTCTCAGTAAACTCACCGGTCGCTCTGTTTGCGATAATAGCATTCATCGACAAGGCTTTGTGACCCAAAAGCGCCGACAATCCGTAGATACCGGCAGTTTCCATTTCAAGATTAGTAATGGGCATATTGTTATAACTGAAACTTGCCAATTTATCATTAAGCGTATTATCCTGAACAGGCAGCCTTAAAACCCGACCTTGAGGGCCATAAAAACCAACATTTGTGGCGGTAAAACCTTTCACGGTTTTGTTGGAGCTGAATTTTTCGAATAACTCTTCATTACATCTTACAACGTAGGGCTTGGATTTCAAAGGACTCCAATTGGTATGTTTTACCAAAGCATCTGATATCTCAGGATATTGCACGCTTTCACTTTTATAAAAATGTAAAAGACTGTCAAATCCTACAGCGAAATCACTGATCAAAAATGAATCGATGGGAATTTCTTTTTGAATGGATCCAGAAGTCCCGACTCTGATGATTTCCAATGAGGTGAGTTTTTCTTTGATTTCACGTTTTTCTAAATCGATGTTTACCAAGGCATCCAATTCATTAAATACGATATCAATATTATCTGTACCAATTCCGGTAGAAATAACGGTTATACGTTTGCCTTTATAGGTTCCTGTTTGCGTATGAAATTCTCTTTTTCTGGTTTGAAATTCGATGGTATCAAAATGTTGTGTCACACTGTCCACACGGTCCGGATCACCAACGGTTATGATCGTTGTTGCAAGATGTTCAGGTCTTAGATTAAGATGATAGACACTTCCATCTGGATTGAGAATGAGTTCTGATGCTTTTATAGACATTTGATTGTTTTTATAAGTTTATTTTGGACTTTACTAAACTGAAAATCCATTTTTTTGACGCCGCCAAAGTACATGGAGGTCATCAGTTCATCCGAAAAGTTATGTTGCTTATTAATCGCTTCATGTCCTTTTCTATTTAAAATAATTTGATCGTTTTCTTCCGTATAGAAAATGGAAAGGGTATCAATCATCTTATTTATTTGCAGATCACCAAAACCATAATAGCCTTGGAAATTAAGAATATACCCTAAGAGATGTCGCCTGGATTTTATTCTTTGATCTGAAATCATGTGAAGCGCATGCATCTCCAAGGTTGAAAGTCCTGTTATAGAGTCAGGAAACCGTTGTAAATGCGCTTTTAAACAGCTGGCTAAATATGGAAAAGAAGATTTTTGTACAATATATGGCTTAAATAGATTGTGATCTTTCCCACAATAAATCCGCCATAAAGCGCTCATCAAATTCCTATCTTCTCCAGAAAGTGTAATCTTGTTTTCGTAATGTTGGTGAAGCTGGTCTGGTTTTAATTCTGCCAAACCTTTAAGATCATTTTCGCCTTTTACCCTTCCGCTACATACTAAATAAAGGGGGAGCTGGATTTTCTTGTGATTTAACATACTGATGATGGCCATCAAATTGATATGACAAAACAAATCATATTCAAACCATAGCACAATCTGCTGGAACTGATCTGTATGGTTTAAAATATCCAATTCTTTTTTAAACTCAGCCTCATTCATTTCAATCTCATAAAAATCAGATAAAAATGTTTTTCTGAGAATGAAGAACTCCTCAGAATCAACCTCTTCAGTCGTTGGACCTTCACACAGCATTTCTTGCCATGTCAAAAACCTACCTGTATATTCAAGTTCTTTCAAGTAATCTGTCAGATTACTGCCATTGGTAATATGTAAAGTTTGAGTTCCCATCAACCTCCAACACGTTTAACCGCAAAGCCCTTTTCTTTTAAGATGGCCATGATTTTATCGCGATAATCGCCTTGAATCACTATTTTATCATCTTTAAAACTCCCACCAACACTGAGTTTGGTTTTGAGTTCCTTTGCTAAAAT